>CALVQS010000028.1 GCA_944358165.1 uncultured Bacilli bacterium
TTTGGTGAAATGGAAGTTTGGGCATTATATGCTTATGGTGCTGCTCATGTACTTCAAGAAATCTTAACGGTTAAAGCTGATGATGTTATTGGACGTGTAAAAGTTTATGAAGCTTTGGTTAAAGGTAAGACGGTTAATCAAGCAGGTGTTCCAGAATCATTTAGAGTACTTATTAAAGAATTCCAAGCTTTAGGACTTGATATGCAAATTATTGATAAGAATGATAATGTTATTGAGTTTAAAGATCTTGAGGAAGAAGAAGATAAGGAAGAACCACTTAAAATAGAAGAAATTGATGCCGAAGCTAGTATTCGTGATGGTGAAATTGAACTTAAGGGTGAAGAAGATATGCCTGATGAGGATTATGAAGATGACGAAGAACTTGAAGATGATGAATTAGAAGAATATGAAGATGAACTTGATGAAGAAATAGAACATGAGGAAGATCATGGGGAAGAGGTGTAAGATATGATTGATGTTAATAATTTTAAAGGAATTAAAATAGGAATTGCCTCTCCAGAAAAGATTCGTAGTTGGTCTTATGGTGAAGTTGAAAAACCAGAAACGATTAATTATCGTACTTTAAAACCAGAACGTGGAGGACTTTTCTGCGAAAAAATATTTGGACCTACGAAAGATTATGAATGTTCTTGTGGTAAGTATAAGAGACTAAGATATAAAAATGTTATTTGTGATCGTTGTGGGGTAGAAGTTACAAAATCACGTGTTCGTCGTGAGAGAATGGGGCATATTGAACTTGCTGCTCCATGCTCTCATATCTGGTTCTTTAAAGGTGTTCCTTCTAAGATGGGCTTAGTTCTTGATATGAGTCCAAGAGATTTAGAAGAAGTACTTTATTTTGTTAGTTATGTTGTTATTGATCCAGGTATGGCACCACTTGAGAGAAAACAAACTTTATCTGATAAAGAGTATCGTGCTTATAAGGAAAAGTATGGAGATTCTTTCCAAGTTGGAATGGGTGCTGAGGCCATTAAAGAACTTTTAAAAAGAGTTGACCTTGATAAAGAAATTGAAGAACTACGTGCGGAACTTGAAGGAGCTACTGGTCAAAAAAGAATTCGTTTAGTAAAAAGATTAGACTGTCTAGTAGCATTCCAAGAATCTGGAAATAAACCAGAATGGATGGTATTAGATGTCTTGCCAGTTATTCCACCAGAACTTAGACCAATGATTCAACTTGATGGTGGAAGATTTGCTACTAGTGATTTAAATGATTTATACCGTCGTATTATTAATCGTAATAATCGCTTAAGAAAATTACTAGAACTTGGAGCTCCAACGATTATTGTTCAAAATGAAAAGAGAATGCTTCAAGAAGCAGTTGATAGTTTATTTGATAATGGTCGTAGAGGTAGAAGTATTACGGCTGCTGGAAATCGTCCTTTAAAGAGTTTATCTAGTATGCTTAAAGGTAAACAAGGTCGTTTCCGTCAAAATCTTTTAGGTAAGAGAGTTGATTATTCTGGTCGTAGTGTTATCGTTGTTGGACCAAATCTTAAAATGTATCAATGTGGTATTCCAAAAGAAATGGCTCTTGAATTATTTAAGCCTCATGTTATTCATGGCTTAGTAGAAGCAGGTCTTGCTCATAATATTAAGGGAGCTAAAAAATTAATTGATGCTAGAGATGAATGTGTATGGGATATTGTAGAAGATGTTATTACGGAACATCCAGTACTTTTAAACCGTGCACCAACTCTACATAGACTTGGTATTCAAGCATTTGAACCAAAACTTGTTGGTGGTAAAGCCATTCGTTTGCACCCACTTGTTTGTACCGGATTTAATGCTGATTTCGATGGAGATCAAATGGCGGTTCATATTCCACTTTCTGAGGAAGCAAAAGCAGAAGCAAGAATTCTTATGTTATCTGCTAGTAACATACTAAATCCAAAAGATGGAAAACCAATCGTTACACCAAGCCAAGATATGGTTTTAGGTAACTGTTATTTAACGATTGAAAAAGCAGGTGAAGAGAACGAAGCAAAAGTTTATAAGAATCCAAATGAAGCTTTGATGGCTTATGAACGTAGAGAAATTACTCTTCATACCAGAATTGTTCTTCCAGTTCGTTCCTTTAAATATAAATTATTTACAGAAGAACAACAAGATAAGTATTTAGTTACAACAGTTGGTAAAATTATTTTTAATGAAATTTTACCAGATTCTTTCCCTTATATTAATGAGGGTACAAAAGAAAATATTGAAGGTATTACACCTAGCAAATACTTTATTCCAATGGGATGCAATATTCCAGAAGAAGTTAAGAAAATTGAAATGCCTAAACCTTTTGTTAAGAAGACACTTGAATGGATTATTGCTCAAGTATTTAAAAGATATAAAACAACAGAAACAAGTATTATGCTTGATAAATTAAAAGATTTAGGATTTAAGTATTCTACGGTTGCTGGTATTACCGTATCTGTTGCTGATATCGTTCGTAGTAAGAGAAAACCTGAAATTATTGCCAATGCCAAAGAAAAAGTTGAAAAAGTTAATAAACAATTCAAACGTGGTTTAATTACGGATCAGGAACGTTATAATAGCGTTATTGAAATTTGGACAGAAGCGACAGATGAAGTTAAAAAAGAACTTCAAGAAATATCAAAAGATGATTTTGATAATCCAATTTTCATGATGATGAATTCCAATGCCCGTGGATCTATTTCAAACTTTACGCAACTTGCTGGTATGCGTGGACTTATGGGTAAACCAGATGGGTCTACCGTTGAAATTCCGATTACTTCATGTTTTATTGAAGGACTAGATGTATCTGAATTCTTCTTATCTACTCATGGTTCTCGTAAAGGTTCTGCGGATACTGCTTTACGTACAGCTGACTCTGGATATTTGACAAGACGTTTAGTTGACGTTGCTCAAGATATTATTGTTAAAGAACATGATTGTGGAGCAATCGCTGGCGTTGAAGTTTACGATTTAGTAAATGATAAAGATGGTTCGGTAATCGAATCTTTACAAGAAAGAATTTTAGGAAGATATACAGCTAAAAAAGTAATTAATCCAGAAACAAAAGAAATGATTGTTGATAAAGATGAATTAATTACGGAAAATATTGCTGCTAAGATTGCTAAAGCTGGTGTTAAAAAGGTAGAAATTCGTAGTATTCTTACTTGTCGTACCCAAAATGGTGTATGTCAAAAATGTTATGGACGTAACCTTGCAACTGGTAATTTAGTAGAAACTGGGGAAGCGGTTGGTATTATGGCTGCTCAATCTATTGGTGAACCAGGTACCCAACTTACTATGCGTACTTTCCATACCGGTGGTGTTGCCGGAGGCGACGATATTACACAAGGTTTACCTCGTGTTGAAGAATTGTTTGAAGCTCGTACTCCTAAGTATAAAGCAACTATTTCGGAAATTAATGGTAAAGTTATTTCAATTGAAGAACAAAATGGTAAACATAAAGTTGTTGTAGAAAATGAAGCTGGTATTCGTGAACATATTACTAATTATAATACGAAACTTAGAGTTGAAGTTGGTGATATGGTTCAAGCTGGTGAAAAATTAACGGAAGGTTCTATTGCACCAAAAGAATTACTTGCGGTTACTGATCCACTTACAGCTCAAGAATATATCTTAAAAGAAATTCAATCTGTTTATAAATTACAAGGTGTTGATATTAATGATAAGCATATTGAAATTATCGTTAAGAGAATGATTAATAAAGTTCGTGTTGTTGATGCTGGAGATACGGATTTTGTAGAAGGATTAACGGTTTCTCTAAGAGAATTTACTGAGGGAAATAAACCAGTTATTCTTCGTGGTGGAGTACCTGCAACAGGTAGACCTATTATGCTTGGTATTACGAAATCTAGTTTAGAGACGGATAGTTACTTATCGGCTGCTTCTTTCCAAGAGACTACAAGAGTACTTACGGATGCTGCTATTCGTGGTAAAGTAGATTACTTACGTGGTTTAAAAGAAAATGTTATTATTGGTAAACTTATTCCAGCTGGAACAGGTGCGAAAGAATATAGTGACATTGATATTTATCTAGAAAAAGAATTTATGGATGATGATGCTTCAGAATTCTTAGAAGATAAATTAATGGAAGATGATGAAGAAAGTGATTTAAAACTTGATTCTGATGAAAATACAGAAGCTACGGAAGAAGTTACTAAAGATAATGATGTAGAAGAAGAAACTACGGAAGATAACGTTGTAACCGAGGAAGTAGATACTGATAATGAAGAAGAAAGCAAAGAAGAATAATGCTTTCTTTTTTGTTTGCTTTTAAAGGAATTTATGCTATACTTTAATTAGAAATTTGTGTGTTAGAGAAAGTCAGGGGGATTTTACTTGAAAGTTTATACAAAATTATTGAGTTTGGAAGAGAACATCGAAAAATTATATTTATATTTAGTTGAATTAGAAGTTAGTGGACAAAAACATAGTGTTGAATATCGTCTTGTTATGGAGAAAATAGATACTCTTACAAAACAAGAGGGGAGTTTACTTATTGATGCAGAGGAAGATGATGATATTAAAGAGAAAATCAATCATTTCTCTTTGAAGGAATTTCCTATTAATTTAGGGTATCATACACAAGCTAGTGAAATACGATTATATTATTTACTACAAAGTATTCAGGGTGATTCTGGTATGGAATATGCTTGTGCTTTAAAGTATGATATCAATCGTATTTTATTGAAGTTTTTAGAATTTATGATTGATAATCCTTATTATGAAGATATTCGGAAGGAATTAATTTATTTTAAGTATGATCTTATTTTCCTTGATTATAATGTGGAAAGTGATTTTCTTTTAGAAAATGATTATACTCGTATTTCTTTAGATTCGAGAACTTATCAAGAAGGGTTACCTAGTCATAAGTATATCGATCAAGCCATATTAGTATGGGAATTAGAAGAAGCAATAAAACAAATTGAAGCAATAAATCATATTGATGAACAAACAGGATCTTATACTTTTGTTATTATTAAAGTGATGCAAATTTTTGCAAGAATGGCACTATGCGACCAAGAACAATTAAATTATGTTTTAGATGATGTTCGTTATTTGATGGAAAATGAAACGATGGATTTAAAAACAAAAGAGATTATGATGGAAATATCGGAAATTTTTAAAGAAATTCAAGCTAGTTTTTATTTTTCAAGATAATTTTCTTGCACAAACATATAATTTAGTATATAATTTTGTTATATAAATGATTTGGGTTGGAACTCTAGATCTATAAGAAAAAAGATGGTTTCTCTAGAAGAAATAAGCAATATACTAAGTATGTTTCTTTTAGAGTTTTTATTTTGGAAAGTAGGATAGTTATGGAAGCAGGAATGATTAAAAATATGCTTATGAGATTGGTAGTCATAAAAAGAGAAGTAAGCAAACTTAGAATTGAGTGTTTAAAGAAAAATTATGAGAATGTTGGTGAATTGTTAGAACATGTTCAGGTTTTACAAAATGAAGAAAGTATGATTATTGATCAGTTAGATTGTAAGGAATTAGTAAATTATTATGAAGATTATAAAGATACTTTGACTAAAAGTGAATTAGAAGTTTTTAGTAGGGTTTTAATGGAATTACATGTAAAGAAGATAAATGAAGAAAGAGGTAGATAAAAATGATGAGGGTTACACAAGAAGAACTTGTTAATTATTCGAAACAATATGGTTTTATTTTTCAAGGAAGTGAGATTTATGGAGGTCTTGCAAATACTTGGGATTACGGACCACTAGGAAGAGAGTTAAAAGAAAATTTAAGAAGAGCATGGTGGAAAAAGTTTGTTCAAGAAAATCCTTATAATTATGGACTTGATAGTGCTATACTTATGAATCCAGAAGTATGGGTAGCAAGCGGTCATGTTACTAATTTTAACGATCCACTTGTTGATTGTAAAGCTTGTAAATCTCGTTTTCGAGCTGATAAATTAATTGAAGAATATACTAAAGGAAAGGAAACTGGAGATGGATGGAGTAATGAAGAGTTAGAAAATTATCTTATTGTTCATGAAATTAAATGTCCTAAGTGTGGAAAACAAGATTTTACACCAATCCGCAAATTTAATTTACTATTTGAAACACATCAAGGTGTTACCGAAGATACGAAATCAAAAGTTTATTTACGAGGCGAAACAGCTCAAGGAATATTTGTTAATTTCTTAAATGTATGGCGAAGTATGAGAGCAAAATTACCATTTGGTATATGTCAAACTGGTAAGAGTTTTCGAAATGAAATTACTCCAGGAAATTTTATTTTTAGAACTAGAGAATTTGAACAAATGGAATTAGAGTTTTTCTGCAAACCAGGTGATGATTTGGATTGGTTTGGTTATTGGAAAAATTTCTGTATGGATTTTCTAAAAACTTTGGGAATTGAAAAAGAACATTTAAGATATCGTGATCATGCCAAAGAAGAATTATCTTTTTATAGTAAAGCAACGACGGATATCGAATATTTATTCCCAATGGGTTGGGGAGAACTATGGGGTATTGCGGATCGAACTGATTATGATTTAGGAGTTCATATGGAACATTCTAAAGTGGATTTAAGATATCTAGATCCAGAGACCAATGAAAAATATTTACCATATGTTATAGAGCCTAGTGTTGGTTTAGATCGTTTAGTTTATGCAATTTTAACGGATGCTTATACCAAAGAAGTTTTAGATAACGGCGAGATTAGAGAAGTACTTAAAATTCATCCAGCTTTAGCTCCAATTAAAGTAACTATTTTACCTTTAATTAAAAAAGTTCATGGAGATAAAGCAATGGATTTATATGGAGATTTAGCAAAAGATTTTATGTGTAGTATTGATACCTCTGGTTCTATTGGTAAAAGATACAGAAGATGTGATGCCGTAGGGACACCACTTTGTATCACTGTTGATGATGAAACAATTAATAACGATACCGTAACTGTTCGAAATAGAGATACCATGGAACAAATTACTTTACCAATTAGTGAACTTAAAAATTATATTGAGAATGTTATTAAATTTTAATTGATTTTTTAGAGCAAATAAATTATAATTAAATTAGTAGGAGCATTAGGGTGCGTCTAATGCCTACTTTTTAGTCGACATTAGCCGTATCATTATGACTAATGTTTTTTTACATGGTAGTATTACTACTAACCGAAACTCCATACAACCACCTGCTTCCTACAACCAAAACCCCTGAAAGAGTAAAGGGTAAGAAAATAGTTATATAAGTATGTGCATTAGCCCTAATGCTCAAGTATTTATTATGAAGTAGAATACTTTAAAATGCAAGAAAAAACGTTCGACAAATTCCGAGCGTTTTTGACATTTGTGCCCTAAAATAAAAAAGAACCCATTATTTTAAATATTTGAGTTCATTTATTTTGCCTAAAAGATAATCAGCAGAAATATTATATTTCTTGCAAATTGTATAAAGGAATGGGGTAGCTATAAGATTTTTTCCTTTTTCATAATCGACAATTACAGTATGAAAAGTATTTAGAATATTAGCAAGTTTTTCTTGAGTAAGCTTATTTTCTTTACGCCATTTTTTTAATCTTTCTCCCGAAATTTTAGCATCAATTTTATCAAAAGTAATATCTTTATTTTTGTTAGTTGATAGTCCTAATAAATAATCAATAGATACCTTATAATAGTTTGCAAGTTCATTTAAATATTTTAAAGGGATAATGCTTTCTTGTACTTCGTAGTGATTATAGGTTTGTCTTGCAATATCTAAAATATTTGCTACATCTTTTTGCGTTAAGTTATGTTCTAATCTTATTTTTTTTAATATATCACCGTAATTCAATTTAATCACCAAAGTAATTTTCGCATTTTATTTTTTTGTTTTAAACGATGTGCTCAAAATAGGTACATTTTTCTTGACTTTTGGTATTTCCGAGTTTATAATTTATATGTAAGCTAGGAAACTCATTATAGAAATATGGTAGAATATTTTTATGGTAAATAAAATGAAGCCTAGCATCATGAAAGGATGTTAGTATGAATTTCGAAACATTAAAGAAAAGTCATTTAAAAAGAAATATTATAATAGGAGTAGTAGCAGTACTCGTAATAAGTGCAGTAATACTAAACTTTACAAGAGCAAAGTACCGAGTAACACAAAGTATACCACTTGTAAATGGAACGATTAATTATAGTTTGGCAGATATAAATATAGTAGCAATTACGGTAGATGGAGTGCCTAGTGATACCATACCAGATGGTAATTATAATTTGTTAGATACTAGTTATTGTACTGTAGATGGAGAAGAAGACACAACAATTCAACTATCTTATGATAGTGCAACTAAAAATTTTACAATAACACCATTTACAACGAAAGGAACAAAATGTTATTTGGATTTTGAAGAAGGTGGATTATTATCAGGAAATTTAGCAGAATCTATTATAGCAAATGCAGGAACAGAGCAAATTTTAAATGATGATACTTCTGCACAAAACCCAAGATTTGTAGGAGCAAATCCAAATAATTATGTACTCTTTAATTGTGATGATTATAATAATCCAAGTAGTAGTACATGTGAATTATGGAGAATTATTGGAGTATTTAGTGATGATACTCATGGACAAAATGGTGAAAAGTTAGTTAAATTAATAAGAAGTGAATCTATTGGAAGCTATGTATGGGATTCAGGAAATGTGAATGATTGGTCAAGTGCAAGTTTACAAAAAAGTTTAAATGGAAGTTATTTAAGTGGAACAACCTTAGGAAGTGGAAAAGGAATAACCAGTGCAACAAATGACATGATACAAGAAGTTACATGGAAATTAGGAGGAAGTAGCACCTACAATGATGTAACAGCAAGTATGTTTTATGAAAGAGAAAGAGGAACAGAATGGACTGGAAAAATAGGATTAATGTATCCAAGTGATTATGGATATGCAACAAGTGGAGGAGATACAACAGATCGAACATCATGTTTAGCAACACCACTTTATAGTTGGAATAGTCCCAGTTATAGTTATTGTAAAAACAATGATTGGTTATTTACAGGCAAATATCAATGGACTTTAACTCCTAATTCTTCGCGCAGCAACTACGTGTTTTTTGTTTACTACCACGGATATGTCGGCACCAGCTACGCGGGCTACAGCTATGCCGTGCGTCCATCTGTTTATCTAAAATCTAATATCGCGATTTCTGGGGGAGATGGAAGTATTGATTTTCCATATGTTTTGACTGTGTTATGACAAGGTCGACAAGATTAATTGCTTGTCCTTTTTTATTAAAAACTGTTTCTTATTATGGGAGTTCTGTGTTATAATTTTTATAGATTATTCTTGGGGTGGTTCATATGAAGTTAGTTACACTTTTACCAGCTGATGCTTATGTTGTAGTTAATAAAACGATTTTAACAGAGATTGATAAGAAGAATTTAATTCATTTATATGAACCTATTATTGGGTTTGAAGCAGTGAGTTTGTATCTTACTTTGTGGAGTGATTTAGACCGATTAGAAATTATGAGTAAAGATTTTACTCATCATCATTTAATGAGTATTTTAAAGTGTCGGATTGATTCCATAAGACAGGCTAGGGAAGCATTAGAGGCGGTTGGACTTATGAAGACTTATTATAAAGAGGGAGATATTAATTCTTATGTTTATGAGTTATATTCTCCTTTAAGTGCTGCTGAGTTTTTTAATAATCCAATTTTGAATATTGTGTTATATAATAACGTTGGTGATGAAGAGTATAATAGTTTAAAGAAAATGTATCGGAAAGTAAATATTGATTTAAAAGATTATCAAGATATTACGAAACCAATGAATGATGTCTTTGAACCAACGAGTATGCCTGTGGTGGAGGCTCGAAGTAGAGAGACACTTCCTTTAAATATTGAAAGTGATATTGATTTTGATTTTATTATAAGTAGTATTCCTAAAGGTATTTTAAATGAGAAAGCTTTTAATAAGAAAATGAAAGAATTAATTATTAATCTTGCTTTTATTTATGATTTAGATACTTTAAAGATGGTAGAATTAATTCGAGCTAGTTTAAATGAACGTGGGGGAATTGATCGGGAAGCACTTAGAAAGAATGCTCGTAAATATTATCAGTTTAAATCTGGTAATTTGCCTACTTTGGTTTATCGTACTCAACCAGAATACTTAAAAACACCTATTGGAGACAATTCTAAAAAGGGTAGAATTATTGGTGTATTTGAAAATACAAGTCCATATGACTTTTTAAAGAGTAAGTATCATGGGGCGAGTCCTACGAGTCGAGATTTAAAATTATTAGAAGTGCTTATGATTGATTTAGAGCTTAATCCAGCAGTAGTTAATGTTTTAATTGATTATATTTTGAAGAAAAATAATAATAAACTTAGTCTTAATTATGTTGAAGCAATTGCAGGACAATGGAAAAGAGCAGGGGTAAAGACAGCTAGGGAAGCTATGGATTTAGCTGAAAAAGAACATAAGAAGATGCAAAGGGCAAGTACTGATAAGAAAACGCCAAAGAATGTTAAAGAAGCTCCAGTACCAGTTTGGTTCGATAAGAATTTAGAGAAAAGTGAGATTAGTGAAGAAGAAGCTAAAGAATTAGAAGAATTGTTAAAGATTTAGGTGAGGATGAATGGAAAGTTTAAAAAATCAAGCAACTGTTAAAAATTTACAAAAGGAATTAGAAGAAAATTATGAGCATAATTTAAAAGATGAAACATTTAAGAAATTAGTAGATAAGAATCATATTTCTGAACATCTTGGTATGCTTTATAATTCTCAATTAGAAGATAGTACGAGAGAGTTAAAAAATTGTGCTACTTGTAGGGGATTATATGAATGTAAAAACAAAGTATCAGGGCATTATCTTTATCCAAAAGTAGTTGGCTCTGTTGTTGATTTAGTATATGTTCCTTGCAAGTTTAAGAAAGAAAATGATCGCCTGCTTGCAATGAAAGAAACTGCTAGTAAAGAGTTACTTCATGCTCGTTTTAAAGAAATTGATGTGAAAGATAAGAATCGGGTAGAAGTTATTAAATGGATTAAGAAGTTTTATGATGAGTTTGATCTTTATAAAGATATGAAGGGCCTTTATTTGCATGGATCTTTTGGAAGTGGGAAAAGTTTTTTACTTTATGCTTTATTAAATGAACTTCATATTAATAAAAGAATTGATTTTGTTGCTTTGTATTTTCCAGATGTGTTAAAAACACTTAAAGAAGATTGGGATAGCTATAATAGTAAGATGGAAAGATATTCAACTGTACCTATATTACTTTTAGATGATATTGGGGCTGAACAAGTAAGTGAATGGGGTAGAGATGAAGTGCTCGGTACTATTTTACAAAATCGAATGAATAATCATTTAACAACGTTCTTTACTTCAAATCTTACTATTGATGAGTTAGAATATCATTTATCTTTGGCTAAAAGTAGTTTGGATAAAGTAAAAGCTCGAAGAATTATCGAGCGAATTAAACAATTAACGTTTGATATGGAACTTATTAGCGATAATAAAAGAAGCTAGGTTGTTAAGCTTCTTAATTTACTCTCTCTGGATTTACGTCAATATTATTACTATCTAATACTTTTTCAACAACATCGACATAGTCTTCATTTTCATAAGAACTTTCAATTTCTTTTAATATTCCTTCATTCATTCCTTCATTATAGCCTTTTCTAGCATAAGTATTTCCAATGACAATGAAAGGAACTGCGGTAGAAAAATCTACTCCTACTTCATTTGATACTTCTTCCATTAATTTTTGATTTTCATCGTTATACCAAACTTCAAAAGCAATAATGTTTAAATAAGAATAATCATTTGCGATGGATTCTAAAAATTCAATAGCATCTTCACAATGAGGGCAACCCTTTCCACGGAATAAATAGACGGTCACTGTTTTTTCAGAATCATGATCTACAGGAGTATTTGGACTACTCTCACTTTCTTCTTCAGTTGTTGTGTTTTCATTTGTATTTTCATGATCATTATTTGTATTTTCACTATTATCTGGATTTACTTCATTGCTAATTGTTCCATTATTGTTATTATTGTTACTTTCTTTGTTTTCACTTTTGTAAATTAAAAATAGAATGAGGAATGCTAGTAAAAGTAGTAGTATCGTTATTGATATACCAATTATGATGGCCTTTTTTTCTTTGTTCATTTGTATCACCTTTTTAATTATATAGTAATATCCGGATGGATGCAAGCAAAAGTTTGTAAAATGAATGTTAAGTTGTTTTACATTTTGGCATTTCTTTGCTATAATGAGTGATAGGGTGAATAAAATGGCAAAAGAAAAATATGATGCATCATCTATTAAAATATTAGAAGGATTAGAAGCAGTAAGAAAACGTCCTGGTATGTATATTGGAAGTACAGACAGGCGAGGACTTCATCATTTAGTATGGGAAATTGTTGATAATTCGATTGATGAAATTATTAATGGATATGGTAACCATATTAAGATTGTTTTACATAAAGATGGTTCTATTACTATTGCTGATAATGGTCGTGGTGTACCGATTGGTATGCATGAATCAGGTAAGTCTACTCCAGAGGTTATCTATACGATTTTGCATGCCGGTGGTAAATTTGAAGAAGGCAACTATAAGGTAAGTGGAGGACTTCATGTTGTTGGTGCTATTGTTGTTAATGCTTTATCAAAATGGATGGATGTTTTAATTTATCGAGAAGGAGTTATTTCAAATATTCGGTTTAAAGATGGAGGTAAAGTTGATATTCCACTTAAAACCGTAGGAAAGTCTAATAAAACAGGTACGGTTGTTACTTTTATGCCGGATTACGAAATCTTTAAAAACTGTGCTTTTTCTTATACGACGATTGTGGAAAGAATGCAGGAAAGTGCTTTTTTAATTCCTAATGTTACGATTGAGGTAATTGATGAAGATAGTAAGAAAGAAACCAAATTCCATTATGAAAATGGTTTAGTTGATTTTGTAAACTTTATGAATGAGGGAAAGAATACTTTAAATCAAGTGTTAAATTTTAGTGGAACTAAAAATGGAATTGAAGTCGATGTTGCCCTTCAATATACGGATACTTATAATGAAAATATTATTTCGTTTGTTAATAATGTTAAAACAACAGATGGAGGTACTCATGAAGTTGGTTTTAAAACTGGTATTACGAAAGCTTTTAATGATTATGTAAAATCCAATAATTTAATTAAAGGAAAAGATGCTACTTTTGATGGAGCAGATGTTAGAGAAGGGCTTAGTGCTGTTATAAATCTTAAAATACCAGAAAATTTATTACAATTTGAAGGACAGACAAAAGGAAAACTTGGAACACCTGAGGCCAGAAGCATCACTGAAGCGATTACTTATGAAAATTTAAAATTCTTTTTAGAAGAAAACAAAGAAACAGCTTTAAATATCGTTGATAAAGCAAGTAAAAGTAAGTTTGCTAGAGAAGCTGCAAGAAAGGCTAGAGAAGAAGCTCGTAACGGCAAAGGAAAAAGTAAGGTTGAGAAAAACTTGTCAGGAAAACTTGCGCCTGCTACTAGTAAGAATCCAAAAATTAATGAGTTATTCTTAGTAGAAGGAGATTCTGCTGGAGGTTCGGCTAAAGGAGGAAGAGATCGTAAATTCCAAGCTATTTTACCTTTAAGAGGAAAAGTTATTAATGCTGAGAAAGCAAATATTACCGAAATGCTTAAAAACGAAGAGATTAATACAATTATTCATACGATCGGTGCCGGTCTTGGAGCAGAATTTGATGTAAAAGATTCGAATTATGATAAGGTTATTATTATGACGGATGCAGATGTAGATGGATCCCAT
>CALVQS010000029.1 GCA_944358165.1 uncultured Bacilli bacterium
ATTTAATTGCTACCCCTTTTCTTTATACTGTCTGTAAAAAGTATTCTATTTCTGCTGATTACCTTTTAGGTAAAATTGATGAACCTAAATATTTAAAATAATAGGTTCTTTTTTATTTTCGACACCAATGTCAAAGGCACTCGGAATTTGTCGAACGCTTTTTCTTGCCTTTTTATCTCCTAGCTTTCATAATAGAGTCTTGAGCATTGGGGATGATGTTTGCCTATATAAACTCGTTTTTACCTCCTTTACACCTCTTGGGGTTTTGGTTGTAGAAAGTAGGTGATTATATGGAGCTAAGGTTAGTAGTAATACTTCCTCATCAAAAAACATTAGTCATAATGATACGACTAATGTCTTACCCAAAAAGTAGGCATTAAGTTGTTCCCCAATGCTTACAAATTAAGTATATCTTATTTTTATAATAAATTCAAGTATTAAAAATTATCAATCTTTTACATGAATTTATTCATTTCACGCATTACTTGATTTACTTGTTTTTTACTTGGCTTTCTACCCATACTAGACATCATCACTTCAATCATCTTTTCATTGATTGGTGGATTTTTCTTTAAATATTTTTGCATAAAATGTTTAGCAAGCAAGAAACCTATTATTAAACCAACAATTAATCCTATTATACACCATAAAATTTGTCCCCACATAATTTTTCACCTCACCAATATTTTACTATAAAGCTTCTACTTTTACAAGCGAACAAGTTCATTTAGCCAAAAATAATCTTTGTTTTTAAAATCACATACAAATAAATTATTTATTTCTTTTAATTCTGTTAAAAAACTTGGCTTTAAAACATTACTTTCAAGTAAGAGAAAAGCTTTATTTACAATTAAACAAGAATCTTCTGGTATGTATTTGTTTTGGATTCTGTGAACATTATGAAATTTAGAATAAAAATCATTATCTTTGCATTCATTAAAAATTAAGTTATTGATCTTGCTTTTATCAAAGGGAGATACAATTTGCATAAATAATTCATAAGCAATACTAACATCATTTTTATCAAAACTATGAATGTCTTCCATGGTTTTATATAAGTGGTATGGATTGTTTTTCATTAAATTATAAAAACTTTTATTAATATTAAAAATATAAAATGTACGCATTTTTCATCACCGAAAACATCATATCATATTCCTATTGCGAAATTTGTCGAACCGTGTCACATGCTTTAAAAAATTATACCCCTGTTTTTAAGTGGTGTCGTCTTAAAAAAGTTTTTCTTAAAAAATCGATTGGAAAGACTGTCGCTGCAAGAATCAGAACAATAAAGAATTCACTTGCTTTTAAGCCATAGGTCCGGAATAAATCGCCTCCGTGGTAAATTAAATAAATTTGAACCGTAACAATAAATACAATAATGGCAATAAAGACTTTGTTTTTACTTAAGTTTGCTAAAATATTGATTCTTTCACTTCTTGCATTAAAGGCATTAAAGATTCCTATAAATATAAATAAGGCAAAATAAGCTGTCATTAAATATTTTGAATCTTCACCAACTCGAATAAATTCTCTTACAATCGGTAGTTTTAAGAATAAAATACAAAGAATTGCAGAATAAAGTCCAGTAAATAATACTTCGCCGATCATGTAAGAATTAATAATTGGTTCATCTTTTGGCTTGGGTGGTTCGTACATATAACTTTTTAGCGCTGGTTCAAATGAGAAGGCAAGTCCTGAGAATGTATCCATAATCATGTTTAACCATAACATTTGAATAATCGTAATTGGTGTATTAATACCTATAAATGGACCGATAATTGATAATATTAATGCACACATATTTACCGTTAATTGATAAATAATAAATTTACGGATACTCTTAAAAATGGTCCTTCCATATAAAATGGCTTTGCTAATTGATAAAATGTTATCATCAAGAATAACGATATCAGCAGCTTCTTTAGCAACTTCGGTTCCACTTCCCATGGCAAAACCAACATTGGCTTTTTTTAGGGCTGGTGCATCATTTACCCCATCACCAGTCATACCAACAATTAAATTCATTTCTTCTAAAATACGAACTAATCTTGATTTATCGGTTGGAAGAGCTCTTGCTACTACTTTTAAGTTTCCTGCTATTTTTTTAATTTCCTCATCACTTAAGTTTGCTAGCTCTGCACTCGTTAAGACATAATCACCCTTATCTAATAGACCAACATCGGTAGCAATGGAGGCTGCTGTTTCTTTCGCATCTCCAGTTATCATGATCATGTTAATTCCGGCACTACGAATTAGACTTACCCCTTCTTTGGCCTCTTTTCTTAATTCATCTTTTATTAGAACAAATCCAATAAAAGTTAAATGATTCAAATTGGCATCTTTCGTTCGGCATAAAGCTAAAACGCGAATTCCTTTTTTGGTTAAGCTATCTGTGGTTGCAATTAGGCCTTTTTTATTTAAAAGTACTTTCTCTTCGCCGGCTTTGTTTAGATAATAAGAAACATTAGGTAATAGTTTTTCGGTTGCACCTTTTATATAAGTTAAGTTATTATCTAACGTTACAGTACTATATTTTAAAGCACTGTCAAAAGGTGTCTTTTTTAGGATTTTTCTTTTTATGTTTTTGTCTGGTTCTAAAAATTTTAGACATGATTTATCTGTTTGATTTCCCCCAATTACATTTCCTTTTTCATCAAACTTTGATTCATTATTATAATATAGGCTGTTATATACTTCTTCATAGTATTTGGGATTATATTTTAACATATCTCGATTTTTATAATGAATATTATCGGCACTAATGATTTCACTTACTTCTAGTTTTCCTTTGGTTAGTGTTCCTGTTTTGTCTGTTAATAAAACATTGATACTTCCAGCCGTTTCTATGCCAACGAGCCTACGAACTAAGACATTACTTTTTAACATACGCTTCATATTACTTGATAATACTAAGGTTATCATCATTGGCAAGCCTTCTGGTACGGCTACAACAATAATGGTTACACTTAAAGTTAGTGCATATATTAAATGATCAAACATTACTTTAAAGTCTGTTAGGGTATTCATAATTAAATCTGGATCAAAGTTGTTATCAATAACAATTACTGAAAAAAGATAAGAGATCGTAACTAATATGGCTCCACAATAACCAATCCGACTAATAAATTTTGCTAAGCCTTGAAGTCTTAATTTTAAAGGAGAAATGGGAGCACTTTCTGCAAGTTCACTTGCTAGAGCTCCATATAAAGTCTTGTTTCCTACTTCGCTCGCAAGCATGTAGGCATCTCCATTATATACAACAGAACCACGATATAATTTATGTTCATCTTTTAAATCATTGGGATTTAGAGGAGGAATCTTTTTTGCTTCTTTGGTCTCACCATTTAGACTTGATTCATCAACCCTCAGCTCCCCTTTTAATAAATAACCATCGGCAGGGATTCTATCTCCACTTTGAAGTACTACAATATCATTTTTTACTACTTCATCAATCGGGATTTCTAATAGTTTGCCATTTCTTATGACTTTTGCAAGTATTTTTGAGCTTTCTTCTTGCAGACGACGGAATGCTGCTTCACTTCCATATTCGGAAATGGTGGAAATAAAAGATGCTAGAAAAATCGCAATTAAAATTCCTAATGTTTCAAAATAATTGGAGTCTTCAAATAAAAATACTACTTTTACAGCTAGAGCGATTAATAAAATCTTAATAATTGGATCACCAAGAGATTCTAATAATAGTTTTAAAAAGCTTTTTTGATTTACACTGGTAATACTGTTTGTTCCATATTTTTTTCTGTTTATTTCTACTTCTTCATTACTTAGACCATGCCACATATCCTTGTCCTCCTGTGATAAATATATGCACTCATTACTATTTTTTGACTAATTTTTAGAATTGTGTTAGAATAACTTCTTGTTTATTGGGGGAATTTTTATGGAACAAAAAGAAGCATTTTTTCGTTTTATAACGAATCATGAATGTAATGCAAAAGATTTTAATTCTGCGTTAAAATATTTTTATCAAGCAAGTTTAGGTGAAAAAGAAATGTTTTTTCAAAAACAAAAGAAAATTTTCCTTGCTTGTGTTGAAGAAATGAAAAAGAAAAGGACGAATGATTTTACTCAAGTGAAAGATGTTTATCAAAAATTTGGAATGTCTAATCTTTATTTTGAACATGTTTTTCATTTTTTTAATAATAATAGCAAAGAAGATGAGCTTTCTTTAGAATTTTTTATTTCACAAGATAAAATATTTAATGAGACAAAAAATTGTTTATGGGATAGTAGAAAGCTTTATAAAATAGCAAAAAAATATCATATTACTCTTGCTTTATTAGATGATTTATTATCTGGTTATGCCAAAGAATATTACGGAATTGATAAAGAAAGGTTTCAAGATTTCAAAATTTATTATAGAAATTTTAGAAAAGTATTAGCAATGCAAAAAGTAAGTCGTTTTCAAAGAAGACAAGCTTATCTTTATTACCAAACTTATGCTTTACCTGAGGAAAAAGAAGAGTTTTTATATTTAGTACAAAATACAATTGTTAAGGTTACTTCGATTATTGATTTGAAGGAAGCGACGGATGCTTTTTTAAAAGAGAACTCTTTGTCTGATTATGACTTATATTTTTATAGTACCGTTCAAAATTTAAATGCTTATTTTAAAGAAAAGTTATTGGCACGTTTTCAAATATATTATGACATTTGTGTAAAGTATAATTTTTCTACAGAAGTTAGTAAAGAAGCCACAAAATATGGGATTACTTCTAAAGAATTTATAGAGCTTGCTATGGTTTATGCTAGAGATGTTTTAAAGATAGATGGGGATTTAAAAAAAGGACAATCTATCATTTATACTAAACCTATTTATAAAATACTTGATTCGATTAAAGACGAACGTGATTTTAATAAAATAGTTGAAGTTCTATATCAAAATCATGTATCATTACAGGATGTTTCCGTTTTTTGCTATTGTGTAAATTCTTCTTTAGCAAAAGAAGTGCAGCATGATTTGGAAAGAAAACTCTTAACTTGTTTAAATATTGTTCATAAAAAAAGAATTGATGAAGGGCATAAAAAAGCTAAAGCTAATCAATCTATTTATGATTATGCACGCTATTATGAATATTTGAATCAAGATCTTAATTTTATTGATTTTTGTAATGCAAAAGGAATTAATTTTAAAAATTTTAGATATTCTTATAAACATTTGAAAAATCAATCCTTAACTCAAGCACTTGAAGAAAGAATTAAAAGAGAAACATCAGAAGATTTGAAGATTAAAACTTATTGGTGTAAAGAACTTATTCAATCAATTCAAAATGGAATTACTATTAATGGTGTTCATCGTAAATTTAATTTGTTTGATTATTTCTATTATTATGGGGAATATCAAATTCATAAATATTTTTTACCTGATGTTCCTATAACTCACCAAGAAAGAGCTGTCTTAAATGTGTTTTTTGCTCCATTAAAAAAAGTAAATTATATAAACCAAGATGTTATTATTAATACCGTTTATGAATTTCAGTGTCAAGAAGATGATAAAGGTAGGTTAATTAAAGGTACTGGTAGAGTACTTACAAAAGAAGAATTGCAGACCATTGTAAATTTATTTAATGAAAAGAACATTCCTTTTTACGATGTTTTAGTTAGTATTGCAATTCGTTGTTTCGCTCATAATAGTTTAGTTGAAGAAATGACTTTACAAAGAAAATAATTTTGTTACAATTAATTAGGTGGTATTATGTTTTCTTATACACTTGATAATAAAAGATATCATACTTTAAATTACTTTTTTCGAAATAAATTCATTAGTAAAGTATTTAAAGTTGCACTAAATGCTGGTTTTTCTTGTCCTAATTATAAAACAGGTGGTTGTATTTATTGTAATCATGGAAGTGGAAATTATTATGAAAATTTAGATTTGAAAACACAGTTTGATTTAGTAAAAGTTCCTTTAGAAAAGAAATGGCCTAATTCAAAATATATTGCTTACTTTCAAGCAAATACCAATACTTATGCACCAATCAGCGTTTTAAAAGAAAAATATGAAATGGTTTTAAAGTTTCCAAATGTTTTTGGCCTTGATATTGCAACTCGGAGTGATGCACTAAGTGATGAAGTTTTAAATTATTTAGAAGAACTCAATCAACGGACTTTCTTAATGGTAGAATTAGGACTTCAATCTATGCATGATAAAACTCTTAAATTTATTAATCGTGGTCATGATTTAAAAAACTTTGAAGATGCTGTTTATAAATTAAAGAAGCTGGGAATCTTTGTGGTTGTACATATTATTAATGGACTTCCAGGTGAAGATAAAGATATGATGATAGAGACTGTAAAATATTTAAATTCTTTGGGGATTGATGGAATTAAAATTCATATGCTTTATGTTAGTAAAGGAACTGCACTTGCAAAAATATATCAAGATCATCCATTTCACCTTTTAACAAAGGAAGAATATGTTGATATTGTTTGCGAACAACTAGAATATTTAGATCCAAAAATCGTTGTGATGCGTATTACGGGAGATCCTCTAAAAGAAGAACTTGTTGCCCCTTCTTGGCTCCTTAAGAAATTTTGTGTTTTAAATGATATTGATAAAGAAATGAAAAAAAGAGATATTTATCAGGGAGATAAAGTTAATCCTTGATAATATCTCTTATTTTATTTTTAAGTCTTTGAATTGCATTATCTACTTGTTTATCGTTTTTGTTGGTAATTTTAGCAATGGTTGAGCGATCTTGTCCATTTTCAAGTAATTTAAATATTTCTAGTTCGGCATTCGATAAACTTTCTTCTATTTTTTTTATTAATTCTTCATAATCTTCTTTTAAAGTTAAATTATATAGAGGATCTGTTTTTTCATCACTGATCATGTCTTTTAAAGTCATTCCCTCTTCATAATCATAATCTAGGGAATAAAAAGAATTTAATAATTTGGCTTTTTCTCCACTGTATTTTTTTAATACCTTTTTAATTCTCCTGTCAATACATACGGTAATAAATGTAGATAACTTTACTTTCTTTTTATCATCAAAAGAATGAATTGCATCACTAAAAGCGTACATGGCTTCTTGTTCTAATTCATGAATATCAATTCCTAGAGAAAAAGCAATGACACGATATTTTTTTATTAAGATATCAATAATATATTTGTATTTTTCATATAAAGCATTTTTAGCTTCTTCATTGTCATTTAAAGCTAGTTTTAATAATTTTTCGTCCTCCATTTTTACTCCTTTAACATACCATAAATTAATATTGCAGCAGAGACACTAGCATTTAGACTGTTTATTTTGCCATACATAGGAATACTTACAATTTCATCACTTTCTTTTCTTACAATATCGCTTACTCCACTACCCTCGGCACCAATTACTAAAACTTTTTTATCGGCATAATCTATACTTCGATAATCTTTGCCATCCATATCTGCTGTATATACAAAGAAAAGATTCTTCTTTAGTTTCCGAAGAGCATCCGCTATATTTTTTACTTCGACTATTTTTACATTGTTAATCGCTCCAGCACTAATTTTCATAACTGTTTCATTTACACGTACACTGCGATCTTTAGGAATAATAATTCCTTTTATACCAGCACATTCACAAGTACGAATAATGGCTCCTAAATTGTGTGGATCTTCTAAATGATCTAAGCATACTACAAAATCTTCTTCTAAAATATCTTCTAATTGGTAATAGTCATAATCATCCATATCAATCACAATTCCTTGATGACGTTCATTTACCATTTTATTTAATCGAAATTCTTTCGTAAATTCATATTTTATTTTGTTTTCTTTTAAAAAGGATAATATTTCTTGATCTTTAAATCCTTCTTTTAAATATACTTTATGAATTTTGTTTTTATCTGTTTCTTTTAAAACATTTTTACCACATACAAGCATGTTACCACCTATGGGTTAGTATAACAAAAATAAATAAAAAAGTAAAGATTTGGTTCTTTACTTTCTTCTTACTCGGGTAAGTTCATGAGAAGCTTTGATTCTTCCATCAAGCCATAATGAATCATTTGGCCTTATATAAAAAAGAGTATTATCATAATATTGTACTAAATTACAATAATCATTGATTACTTTATCGGTACTCCAAAATTTCGAATAGCCTAAAGAGTCTTCACTTAGATAAGTGTCATGTGTTTCAATACATTTTACCATCTTGCTGCGATTTGTTCCATCATAGTTTCCTAAAACATACATATATTCCGTATACTCATCAATTATTTGGGGATTTTCTTCAAAAATTACTTCTCCATATAAATACATTCCATATTTTTTTAAACGATAAATTATATTTGGCCAAAAGCGATATCCTTCACTTGGAAGTCCAATCGATTTGGCAGCATCAAAACGAAAGCCTGTTACTCCACAGTCAATTAATTCGTTTAAAAAACTTACAATTTTATCTTCTACCTCTTTATTATAGACATTTAATCCTGGCAAGTTCATACAATGATGAATTACATCATATCGGTTATGCCAATCCGTTACATTTACCTTTTCTTTCCAATAGGCTGGATTATTTCTTAAAACCGGATCTACTTTTTCATGAGGAATTAGGGGATTGTTATTATCGGATGCCATATGATTAATAATTGCATCTGCAAAAATTCGTAATCCTATTTTTTCACATTTACGACATAACCTGATTAAATCTTCTTTTGATCCATAAACATTGCCTATTTTAAAACTAATGGGTTGATAAGCTTTCCACCAAATACTAGAGTCTTCTTCTTTTAATGGCTCTATTGGAGAAATTTGAATTGCATCAAATCCCTGTTCTTTTATTTGTTTTAGTTTTTTCTCCGTTTCCTTAATATGTTCTGGGAAACTATAAACAATTCGCATACTACACACTTTCTAAATGATTTACAATATTTTTAAATTCGTCGCCTCTGTCTTCAAATTTTAAGTATTGATCCCATGAGGCTGATGCTGGACTTAATAAAACAATATCACCTGGTTTTACTTCTTCTTCTACCTTTTTCATTGCTTCTTTTAAAGTTTTAAATTCAAAAGCTGGTACTTTTTCTTCACTTGCAAACTCCATAATTCTATTTCGTACTTCGCCTACTGCATAAATGCATTTTACTTTGGGTAAATACTGGGTTAAATCATGAAAATCTTGACTGCGCTCCATTCCTCCTAAAATAAGATGAATATTTCCATCAAAACTTTTTAGGGCTGTTATGGTAGCTGTTGGATTGGTTGATTTTGAATCGTTGTAGAAACTTACACCATTTATTGTTCTTACATATTCAATTCGGTGTTCAACTCCCTTAAATTCTTTTAATACTTCTGCTACAAATTTAAAATCTACATTTAAGATTTTGGCAACTAAATAAGTAGCTAGAATATTTTCATAATTGTGATGTCCTTTTATTAAAATATCACTTGTTTTTATCATTAATTTATGGTCAATATAAATACCATCTTCCGTAATATAGTTTTCATCATTATTAAAATAATACTTTGTTGAAGCGATATCTTTGGTTAAAGCCATGGAATCATAATTGGCAGCATTAATTATGGCAATATCCTCTTTCGTGTGATGATTAAATATTTTCTTTTTTACACTTAAATAATTCTCGTATGAGCCATGATAATCTAGGTGGGTTGGACATAAATTCGTAAGAACACTAATATCTGTTTTAAAGTCTTTCATGTCAATTAATTGATGGTCGGAAATTTCTAGTAGTAATATGTCATTTGCTTCTAGATCACTTACTATTTGGGAAAGTGGTGTTCCAATATTGCCACCTAATTTTACCGGAATTCCTGCTTTTTTTAATACTTCATTAATTAATGTTACTGTTGTTGTTTTTCCATTACTTCCCGTTACACCAATAATTTTTACTGGTTTATTTATGTAATGGTATGCTACTTCCATTTCATTTACAACGGGTATTTTTAGTTCTCTTGCTTTTTCGACGCAAGGATGAAACGGAAAAACAGCTGGATTTTTAATTAAAATATCAAAACTTTCATCTAGAATATTTTCTGGTTCATCTGTTTTAATAAATTCAATATTTAAACTTTTTAGAACACGTACTTTTTCTTCATCTTGATCTTTCATATCCGTTATAAAAATGGTGTTGTTTTGTCCACTAATTAATTTGGCTACTTCATAGCCACTTCTTGCCATTCCAAGAATTAATACTTTTTTGTTTTCTATCACTTTTATCACCTAACTTAATTATATTCTAAAATAAGAAAAAAAGCAATTTATCTTGCTTTTGTTTCATTCAACTTATTTACATAATCATTTATTAAATTTGTTATTTCATTTAAAGTAAACTGATATTCGGTTTGTTTTTCATTTAATAAGTTATTTTCACTTAAAATTTTATATAAACTTATATTTTCTTCAATCTCTATATCTAATGGTATCATTAAAGGAGATAATACCACTTCATTATTCTGTTTTATTATTTGAAAAGAATTTAAATAATATGCTTTATTTAAAATATTGGCATCATCAACAATTGTTAATTGATAAAGAGGTGTAACTACTAGGTTATTTTCCTCGATGTTAATATTTTTAAATAACTCGTCTTCTTTTTCTATATCTAATAAATAAGCCGAATTAAAAACATATGATAATTCTATTTTACCTTCTTCTATATTATAATTTTTTAAATAAGAAGGTAAGCTAACGTAATTGGAACTGTTTGTTGCTATTTCTTTTGTTTGATAAATTGTTTCGTTTGATGCATTCGTAAGTCTAAATGCTAGTTCATTATCGCTTGATAAACCTACTTCTACATATAAAGTGTTGATATCTTCTTTGAGTAATTCTTTGTTATTTATATAAATAGATGTTTTTTCATTACTTGCAGTTATATCTGAAAATTCTGTAATTAGTTTTTGCCAGAAAGACTCAGTTAGAAAAATATTTTTGTATTTTAA
Source organism: uncultured Bacilli bacterium (assembly GCA_944358165.1). GTDB lineage: Bacteria > Bacillota_I > Bacilli_A > RF39 > UBA660 > Caccenecus. The sequence continues at coordinate 10,910 of CALVQS010000029.1, forward strand.
GTATGCTAATTGTAAATTGTAATCAAAATGATTAAAATATTCGGTTCTTACTACAGAAGAAGTTTTAATTTTATTCCCTTCAACCGTATTATAAGTTGAAGTTTGAGTATCTAATTTTGCAAAAGAAACTTCATTGTCATTTGTAAAGATAACTATAGAATATCCTCTATATTTATCTAAAATTTCTGTTAATTCTTCCTCTGATATTACAGAATAGCCTAGCTCAGTTAATTTCTTATTGTATTCTGCATAATATTTCGTAAATAATTCTCTGTTCCCTTTTAAAATATTAGCAAATGTAATTAAAGAATGATATGGTTCTTCTTCTTTTATGTTTAATAGTGATAAAGAAAATAATTCATCTAATAGACTTCCACATTCTTGTAAAGATATATAAACACCTAATTTTGATGTTGTATCCTTTATTGTGTCAGCTGCATCTGTGATATAATCAAAATCCACAGTTGGATATTTTTCTTTTAGGCCACTAATTAAACCTTCTATACCATAATTCATATAATCTTCATAAGTATATTCGGTTATATTTAGTAAATAATCTAAAATTAATCCTTCATTTGTATAAGTATTGATATTGCTTGATAAAAGGCTTGTTGCATAATTTGTCATTGCTTCGTTTAATGCAACATATTTACTTGTACGATATACTCCTAAATCTTCCCAGTAAAAGCTCCACATGGTATGGGCAATTTCATGGTAAATTACTTGTAAATTCACATTAGGTGAAAAATTAATGCGATTTTGGTTTGATACATAATTAGCAACGGTGTATGCTCCAAACTCATTTTTAAATTCTTCTTCACTTATTTCTCTTATTTCTAGTGTTTTTACATTTTCATAAAACACTCTTAAATCAATATTGGGATACTTATCATATATTTTATTTACTAAATTAACCATGATTTCACGATAATAATTTGTTAAATTGGGATTTGCATATATGGCATTTACGATTTCTTCTTTGCTTACCGTTTTATATCCTAATACTGAATCTAAATCACTTAAATTTGTAATAAGGCGCATATTTGGAGTAGCGTTTTCATCAACAACGCTTACACTTTCACCATCTTCTTCTACTCGATAGTTTTTAAAAGGTGCTAAAGCATTTGTTGCAGTTGATAATATTGTTAAAGCTAGAATTCCACTCATTAAACGTACTTTTTCTTTGAAGAAATATTCTCTTAAATCATATTCTATTAAGGGATTATGAACATTATAGATGTTGTTTAAAATTTTGAAATCTTCTAATGTAGGATAAATATATTCGCCATCTTTGTTTTTCTCTAGGAAAGTACGACGGTGGTTACTATCTATAAAGATTGTAAAGATTTTATTGTTCCACTCTATATCAAATAATTTTTTATAAGTTATATTCATATCATCACCAATCTTATTATATATGAAAAGTAAAAAAAAAGCAATTAGCTTGCCATAATTGCTTCTACATAATAATATACATCATCATGCCAATTTGGATTTGTTGCATATTTGGTGTTGATTAATTCTGGGGTAGTAAGACCTTTGGCATAGTAATTGTTTGCTAAATTGTTTATAAATGTTTCTAGGCCAGCTTCTAGAGTTGCAAATGAGGCATATCTTCCACTACTTGATTTCATTCCACCGACATTATTTGCATTTCGAACTAGAGATGAACAAGTCCATTTACATCCAGTTTCAACTAAAATAATGGAAGCTGCAACAACAGGATCTACTCCTTTTTCTAAGGCAAGCTCGGCAATTGTTGTACCATAACCTTCTAAAGTAGAATTTAAGACATTATCAATTTTTAAGCCTAATTCTTCTAAGGTTAATCCTTCATAAACAACCGGTTCTTCTACTACTTCTTCTATGGTAACAAATCTCTCTACTAAAGTATCACTTCGATATAAAACATTTTCAACTACAATGTTTTCTACTAATACTTTCTCTTTATTCTTTTCTTTGTATCCAATAATTAAACTTGCTGTAATTAAAATAACAAAAGCCATTTTAATACATAGTGTTTTCATGTATACTTCCTCCTACTTCTTTCGCGAAGTAATTTGTATTCTACCATATTTTGATTGCTTTGTCAAATTTAGGCAAACAAACGTATGGCAATCGCATAAAAAAATAACTTGACAAAAGCTAAAAATAATAGACTTTTTATAAAATATCTATTATTCTTA
>CALVQS010000030.1 GCA_944358165.1 uncultured Bacilli bacterium
GCTAGAAATTAGGTACAATAATTTTATAGCACATTTCTTTTGGGAGAAATATGCCATAAAATGCTTAATATTATAACACGATTTTAGTAGTGTTTGTCAAAAATGATGTAAAGTTTATGAAAAACCATTTTATAGTTTCCAAAATATATTATTTATGTTATACTGGACTTGAAGGTAGCTATTTGATTTCTGTAGCTATTTATGTATAGGAGGAGAAAATATGGGAAAGAAATTGAAAAGTATTGGCCTTGTACTGTTTTCTATTTGTTGCGCCATAGGATTTAGTACAAAGGTTAATGCAGAAACGTTTACAATGACTGAAAATATGAAAGCTAGGGATATCCCACTTTCTGATGGCTTAGTTATTGATGGGCAAGGAAAGTATACTATTACTGGACAATTAACAATTAGTAATGGTGAAAATATTACTATTAAAAATGTAACAATGGATGGAGAAGATGGATCAAACTTAATTATGTTATATTTAACAAATGCTGGTGATGTTGTAGTTGATAATGTAAATTTTGTTGATTACGGCAAAACTGGTATTTATGCGGTTTATATGTCTAGTTTATCCGTTACAAATTCTACTTTTGATGCTTTACAAACTTATGATCTTGTTGACCAAGAAATTACTGGTGATGAAGCTGATGAAATAAGAAGAAGTGCTGCTGGTATTGATCTTAATTTAGGAAATAATGAGATTACATATTCTCAAGATAAGGATTATAATGTAGATAGTATTACTATTAAAAATAATACTTTTAAAAATGTTGTTGTGGCAGACGAGAATAAACCTACTTCAACAGCAGGCGCAATTAAAATTAAACTTAAAGGTGCATCAAATTTAGGTACAATTGGTAAAGTTCTAATTGAAAGTAATACTTTTGAGAATAATTGGCAAGATTTAGTTATTGGTACAAATAGTACATTAGGGGAAAATTCTCGTGAAAGTACTGGTGATTTAGAAATATTGTTAATGAATAATGAACCACAAAATGGTGTTTTAGCTGTTAAAGATAATTCTACTGAAGAAACAGGATTATCTGGTGGATATATTGGTAATTTTAAAATTAATGGTACTTTAGATTATGCTTTATCTATTGATGATAATTATTATTTTATTATTAGTAATAACAATGTAAGTTCTGTTGATGATAGTGTAATGAAAAATGTTATGAATGATTCTGATATTAAGGGTATTTCTTATAATGTTGATGGATTAACTTTTGCTTTTTCTAAAGAAACATTAACAGATGAAAATATAGGAGCTACTCTTGATGAATTTAATATTGTTCCTAGTGAGACAACTACTATTGAAGATTTAAAGAAATATGAGGGTGAAGAAGTAGCATTCTTTACAGTAACTGGTATTGAATTACTTGAAGATGGTATTACTTATGATATTAGTTCTTTAGGTGAAGAATATGCTGGTACTTTATATTTATATTATTATGATGAGACAAATGGATTACAATTAGTTGCAAATCCAGAAGATGCAATTCTTACTTTTGATAAGAATGGTACTTATGTGCTTAGTGCAGAAAATTTAATACCTAGTACTCCTAGTGAGGAAGTACCTGATACTCCAAGCGAAGATGTTCCAGAAGTTCCACAAACATTCGATTCTTTAGGAATGTATGCTGGATTTGGAATTATTGGTGCTCTTGGTATTACTGGTGCTGTATTATATCTTAAAAGAAGAGTTTAAGCAAACAAAAACTATCAGTTTGAAGCTGATAGTTTTTGTTTGCTTAAAATTTACGATATAAGCCAATTGCTTTTCCAAGAATTGTTACATTGCCTAAAATGATTGGAGCCATCGTATCGTTTTCTGGTTGTAAGCGAATATGATCTTTTTCTTTATAAAAAGTTTTTAATGTTACTTCGTTTTCACTGGTCATTGCTACTACAATATCACCATTTCTAGCAGTGGATTGTTTTTGAACAATTACAATATCTCCATCAAAGATCCCAGCATTAATCATGGATTCACCACTTACATTTAAAGTAAATATGGTTTCTTTGGCAGGAATTAAAGATGCTGGCAAATCAAAAAATTCGTTTGGTCTTTCGATTGCTTCGATTGGACTTCCGGCAGTGATTTTACCAAGTAGGGGAACTTTTACGAGTTCTTCACCTTTGTCTTCATATTCATTGTCTACTAATATTTCCATTGCTCTAAATTTGTTGTTGTCTACTTTTAAGTATCCAGCTTTACATAAATTTTTAACGTGTGTATGAACAGTCGCTGGGCTTGATAAGTTTAATCCTTTCCCAATTTCTCTGATTGATGGGGGATATCCATGGGATGCTGTAAATTTTTTTATAAAGTCTAAGACATTGTTTTGTTTTTCGGTTAATTCTTTGAACTTTGTTTCCATTATTGTTTACCTCCAATATCATCTTATCATAAAAACGTATGAATGTCAAACAAATGTATTTATTTTGTAAAATTTTTAAAAAGCACTTGTGCAAACAAATGTATATGCGATATAATGTTCGTGTAAGGAGTTGAGGATTTATGATTAAAAGTTTAAAAAAATTTGGAGGAGCATTACTACTTTATGCTGTAATCTTTTTTGGGATTGTAGCAGTTACATCAAGAGTTGATTATACAAATTATGATGTTGAGGTTGAAAATAACGAGGTTGCTTTTTTTCAAGAGTAGTTTCTTTGTAAACTTACTTGAAGTTCGTTAATAAAAATAGTAATTTATGGTATAATAACAAATAGGTGATATAAGTGGAATATAAAACGTTTGAGTATCCCTCATTTAACTTGTATACGGTAAAGACAAATCGATTTAAGACTTGTCAAATGCAAATTATTTTTAAGGAGGAAGCTTCTAGGGAAGGAGCTATGTTAAAGACTTTTCTAGCTGATCTTATGACCGATTGTTCTAGTAAGTATCATTCTAGGAAAGAAGTTGCCAGAATGTTAGAAGAACTTTATCAAGCATCTTTTTACGGGCTTACAAATAAAAGTGGGAATCTTTTGATGACTTCCTTTGTACTTAGTTTTTTAAATCCTAAGTATGTGAATGATAAAAAATATTTAGAACAAGTTTTAGAGCTTCCTTTTGAAATGATTTTACATCCAGCGATTTTAGCAGGGGATTTTGATATTCGGAATTTTAATATTGTAAAAAATCGTCTTCATGATGAAATTCTTAGTGTAGGAGAAAATATTTCTAGTGTGAGTTTGAAAAAAGCTTTAGGAAATTTAGAAGAGTCTTCGCCATCTAGTTATGGACTTTTAGGGACAGTGGAAGAATTAGAAGAAATAAGTCCTAAAAGTTTAGCTCTTGCTTATCAAGATTTGATGAAGTCTAGTTGTGACATTTTTATTATAGGGGATTTGGATATGGATTTGGTAAGTAATCTGGTTTTTAAATATTTTAAAAATCCAATTGTTAAAACAGAAGAGTTACCCGATTTTTATGTGGAAAATAAAGCTTTTAAAAGAGTTAAAAATATAAAAGAGACTTCCAAATTTTTAGAAACTAATTTAGTACAAATTTATAGTTTAGAAGGTTTAACAGAAAAAGAGAAAGTTACTACTTTTCATTTTTATAACTATCTTTTAGGGGGTGGAGGTCTTAATACGAAACTTTATCAATTATTAAGAGAGAAAAATTCTTTATGCTATGGTGTTAAGAGTATGTATTTAAAATATGATAATTTGCTCGTCATACAGACTTCGATTGATAAAAAAGATGTGAAGAAAGCTCAGAGATTAATTAAAGAAGCTTTTCGGGAAATGAAAATGGGAAAATTTAGTGATGATGAACTAGAGTATGCGAAAAAAAGTTTTGTTTTTTCCTTAAATCTTTCTTTAGATAATGAAACTGGTATTTTAAATAATTATATTTTCCATGTTTATGATCATCTTCCTTTTATTAGTGAAAGAATTAAAATGGTTGATGATGTTACAAGGGATGAGATTATTCAAGTTTCTAATAAAATTAAGCCAAATATCTTTTTTGTTTTAGAAAGTGAGGAAGAACATGGAACAAATTAAAATTAAGGGGATTGATGAAGTTATTTATTATACAACGGCAAAATGTGGTCTTCCAATTTATGTTTGGCGTCAGGAATATGCCAAAAGTTGTTATCTTTCTTTAAATGTTTATTATGGGTCTTTGCATACTGAATTTTCTATTGATGGAAAAAAATATAAAGTACCCCAAGGGATTGCTCATTTTATGGAACATATTAAGTTTAATGTTGATAAAGATACTACAGCGAATGATTTGTTTGATCCTTTAGGTAGTGATATTAATGCTTTTACAACATTTCGGTATACTAGCTATTTAGTGTATGCAACTAGTAAAATTAAAGAAAATTTAGATGCTTTACTTGATTATGTTTATAATTCTTATTTTACAAAAGAAATGATTAAGAAAGAAAAAGGAATTATTGCATCAGAAATTAATATGGGAAAAGATCAGCCTTATAATCGTCTTTATTTTGCTTTTAATGAAGCGATGTATCATAAAGAAAAATATCGTTATTTAATTACAGGGGAAGTAGAAGATATTAAGAAAATTGAACTTGAAGATATTGAACTTGTTTATGATGCTTTTTATCATCCTAAAAATATGTTTTTGGTTGTTACAGGAAATGTAAATCCCTATGAAATTGAACAGTTTGTGAATGATAATTTGAATCAAAAAGAGTTTAAGAAATATTTAAATCCGAAAATACTTCCAGTTAAAGAACCAAAAAGTGTTTATAAAAAGCAGGTTGAAATAGTCTCTCCGGTAGAAGTAGAAAAAGCAAAAGTGGGGCTTAAAATCTCTAGAAAAAAATTAAAAGGAATTGATCAAGTTAAATTAAATATTATCCTTAGTATTATTTTATCTAGTAATTTTGGTGATTCTTCGGATTTAAAAGAAGAATTATTAGAAAATAATATTATTACTTTTCTTTCGGCTTCGCGTTTTGTTTTAGATGATTATATTGTGATTGATGTAACGATTGAAAGTAAAATATTAGATGAAGCGGTAAGAAGAATTATTGATGCTTTAAATCATTTAAAGATGAGTGAGGAAGATTTAAAAAGGAAAATTCATTCTTCTGTAGCTACTTTAGTTCTTAATTATGAAGATGTAGAGAATGTTAATAATTTAATTCAAAATTATTTGATTTATTATCACAAATTAATACCTGATTTAAAAGAAATTTATGAGAGTATTACCCTTGATGAAGTAAGAGAAGTTATTGATGCGATTGATACAAAAGAAATGACAGTTGTTTTGATGAGAAAAGAAAAATAGTTATTCACTTTGAGTAGCTTTTTTGGTGCTTTTAAGATATACTCTTTTTAAGAGGAGTTGAAGAATCATGGATTTTCCTATTCGAAAAGTCAAAATTGTTGTGATGGTGCCAAAAGATTATTTGCATCAAGTTCAAATTGCTGTTTTAGAAGCTGGAGCAGGGGTAATTGGTAATTATACTCATTGTTCTACTTCTTTTAATGGTGTTGGTACTTTTAAACCTAATTTGGAAGCTCATCCTTTTATTGGTGAGGCTGGAGAAATGGAGTATGTGGAAGAAGAAAGATTAGAGGTTATGGCTTTGGTTCAAGATGTAAAAAAAATATTGCAGGTAATTCGTAAGACTCATCCTTATGAAGAACCGGGAATTGATCTTATTCCTTTGCTTGATGAAAAAGATTTCAAATAAAAAACTATCATTGATTTGATAGCTTTTTTATTATCTGTTGTAGAATTCAACGATAAGTGATTCGTTAATTTCTGGATTAAGTTCACTTCTTTCAGGATATCTAACATAAGTACCTGTCATTTTGTTATTGTCAAATTCAACAAATGCAGGACGTGTTACTTTTGCTTCTAAGCTTGCACGAATTGCTGGATGATCTAAAGAAGTTTCTTTTACTGCAATTACGTCTCCTGGTTTACAAGAGTAAGATGGAATATCTACTTTTATGCCATTAACAGTAATATGTCCATGATTTACGACTTGTCTTGCACCACGACGAGTTGTAGCTAAGCCCATACGATAAACGATATTATCAAGTCTTGATTCTAATAATTTAAGTAGGTTTTCACCAGTAACGCCTTTCATTTTTGAAGCACGTTCAAATAACTTATGGAACTGTTTTTCATTTAAGCCATACATTGTTCTTACTTTTTGTTTTTCTTGTAATTGAACACCATATTCACTTAATTTTTTTCTTCTATCATTTCCATGTTGTCCAGGTGCATAAGGACGTCTAGCTAAATCTTTCCCATTTTCTAGTGTTGAAAAGTTTAATCTTCTTGATTTTTTATAAGCTGGTCCAGTATATCTTGCCATAATTTTTCTCCTTTCTATTAAATTAAATACAAAGGATGCTTTTTACTCGTTATAGGGAGTTTACATTTATAATTTCGCTAGGGCAGTCCTAGTTACTTTTATCCTAACACGTGTAAACACATTATAATGGTAATAAAGCACTGCCATGTACTTGCACTAATAATTATACACAAAAATTTCTATATGTCAAATAAATATATGAAAAATTGCTGGATTTATGTAAAAAAATTCATGTTGATTGGATTCCTTTTGTCGAAATATGTCGATAAAAACAAATGTTCGAAAAATGCTTGACAAATTATTTTTTATCGTTTAAAATGGTATTGTACTTAAGAAAGGATTTAGTCAATATGAAACAAGTCAAAGATGAAAAGAATAAAGATAAAGCACTAGAACAAGTTTTAGCCGATATTGAAAAACAGTTTGGTGCAGGGGCAATTATGAAATTAGGCAGTGATGAACATACGAAAATTGATGTAACTAGTAGTGGGTCTCTAGCTTTAGATATTGCTTTGGGTGTTGGTGGATTTCCAAAGGGAAGAATTATTGAAATTTATGGACCTGAATCTTCTGGTAAAACAACAATTGCTCTACAAGCGATTGCCGAAGTACAAAAACTTGGTGGAAGAGCAGCGTTTATTGATGCTGAACATGCTTTGGATCCTGTTTATGCAAAGGCTTTAGGAGTTGATATTAATGAATTATTACTTTCTCAACCGGATACGGGAGAGCAAGCTTTAGAAATCTGTGAAGCTTTAGTTCGAAGTGAAGCCGTTAATATTGTTGTTATTGACTCGGTTGCAGCTTTGGTTCCTCAAGCAGAAATTGATGGAGAAATGGGAGATAGTCATGTTGGTTTACAAGCAAGACTTATGTCTCAAGCTTTAAGAAAATTATCAGGAACCATTAATAAAACGAAAACAACAGCCATCTTTATTAATCAATTAAGAGAAAAGGTTGGAGTTATGTTTGGAAATCCGGAAACGACTCCTGGAGGAAGAGCTTTAAAGTTTTATGCAACGATTCGTCTTGATATTAGAAGGGCAGAACAAATTAAACAAGGAGATCAAATTGTCGGTAATAAAACGAATATTAAAGTTGTTAAAAATAAAGTTGCTCCACCATTTAAAACTGCTTGTGTTGATATTATGTATGGAGAAGGAGTATCTCGTGAGGGAGAAATTATTGATATTGCCTCTAGCTTAGATATTTTAGATAAAAGTGGTGCTTGGTATGCTTATAATGGTGAAAAGATTGGTCAAGGAAAAGAGAATGTTAAAATTTATTTGAAAGAACATCCTGATTTAAGAGATGAATTAGAAGAAAAAATAAGAGAACATTATGGATTTGTTAATGCCGAAAAAAAGAAAGAAAAAAAGGATGAAGAAGCATAATTATTTAAGTGAACAATAAATGTTCATTTTTTTCTTGCTTAAATTTAAAATAAAGATTATAATTGAATTATAGATGATTCATTAATCTATAAAAATAGTAAGGAGAATTTAAAATGGAATTTAATGCAATGTCCATTTTAACTCTTGTAATTGGACTTTTTGTTGGTGTTTTGATTGTTGTTATTATTTATATGATTAAAAATAATCAAAATGAAAATAAAGCTAATAAATTAATTGAAGATGCTAAGAAAGAGGCAGATAAACATAAAAGAGATTCTTTAATGGAACTTAAAGAAGAATCTTATCGTTTAAAACAAGAAACTGATAAAGAAATTAAAGAGAAAAAAGCCGAAATGAAAGATACAGAAAGTAGACTTTTACAAAGAGAAGCATCTCTTGATAAAAGGGAAGAAATGCTTCAAAAAAGAGATACAACTTTAGATGAAAAAGAAAATAATTTATTAGCAAAACAAAAAGAAATACAAGAAAAAGAGCTTAAAATGGATGAATTATTGAAACAAGAGTTAGCAGAACTTGAAAAAATTGCTAAGTTTTCAAAAGAAAAAGCTCATGATTTAATTATGAAGCGTGTAGAAGATGATATGGCCAAAGAAATTGTTGACTATATCAAAGAACAAGAGAGAAATGCAAAATTAGAGGCACATGAAAAGGCAAAACAAATTATTGTTTCTAGTATGGAGAGATATGCTGAAGATGTGGCAAATGAACAAACTGTTAGTACGATTGAACTTCCTAGTGATGAAATGAAGGGTAGATTAATCGGTAGAGAAGGTAGAAATATTCGTACCATTGAATCGGTTACTGGTGTTGATTTGATTATTGATGATACACCTGAGGCAATCGTGATTTCTTCTTTCGATCCTTTAAGAAGAGAAATTGCTAAAGTTACTATCGAAACTTTGATTCGTGATGGTAGAATTCATCCATCGAGAATTGAAGAAGTGTATGATAAAGTATCAAAAGATATTAATACGAAAATTACGGATGTTGGTAATCAAACGATTTATGATTTAGGTATTGCTAAGATGGATCCAGAACTTATTAATTTGATTGGTAAACTTAATTATCGTACTAGTTATGGACAAAATGCATTACAACATTCTAAGGAAGTAGCTAATTTAACAGGACTTATGGCTGCTGAACTTGGAGAGAATGTCACTCTAGCTAAGAGAGCAGGACTTTTACATGATATTGGTAAATCTATTGATTTTGAAGTAGAAGGAAGTCATGTTGAAATTGGAGCTGATTTGGCTCGGAAGTATCATGAAGATGAAGTCGTTATTAATGCGATTGAATCTCATCATGGAAATAAAGAAGCGACAAGTATTATTGCTGTTTTAGTTGAAATTGCTGATACACTTTCGGCTGCTCGACCTGGAGCGAGAAATGATTCTATGGAAAATTATATGAAACGTTTAACCCAGCTTGAAGAAATTGGAAATTCTTTCCCTGGAGTTGAGAAGACTTTTGCGGTTCAAGCAGGTAGAGAAATTCGGGTTATGGTTAAACCAGATGAAGTGGATGAGGCTAAAAGTTATAAGATGGCAAGAGATATTAAAGACCGGATTGAAGCGGAAATGCAATATCCAGGAACAATTAAAATTAATGTTATTAGAGAGACTAGAGCGATTGAAGAGGCAAAATAGTCTCTTTTTCTTTTGGTATAAATTATGGTTTCTCCTGCAAAATAATAATGGTGAAGATTATGAAAAAAACAACGATTTCTTTTGGATTAGTAAGTATTCCTGTAGAAATGAAGCCGATTATTAAAGATAATGATATTGCTTTTCATCAATTACATAAAAAATGTTTATCGAGAATTCGTTATGTTAAGTATTGTCCGCATTGTAAAAAGGAAGTAAAGCAAAACGATATTATCCGGGGTTATGAGTACCAAAATGATGAATATGTTACTTTAACGAATGAAGAGTTTAATAAACTTAAAAGTGAAGATGAAAAAATAATTGAAATTGTAGGTTTTGTTTCATTAAATGAGATTGATCCAATTTATTTTGAGAAGAGCTATTTATTAAGTACGAATAGTAAAAGTAAAGCTTTTAGTTTGTTTCGGGAAGCACTTCTTAAAACGAAAAGAGTTGCGATTGCTAAGACGGTGATTGGCAGTAAGTTTTATTATGTTGCTATTCGTATTATGGGAGTTCATCTAGTTATGAATACACTTTATTTTCAAGAAGAGGTTCTTTTACCAGATGAGATTCGTGATGCTAAATTTACGAAAAAAGAACTGGATTTAGCAGTGCAATTAGTAAATTCTTTAAAAATGAAGTTTCGACCAGAGGAATATGTAGATGAATATCAGGAAAAGTTGAGTAAAGCATTAAAAGCAAAAGAAGAAGGTAAAACCATTAAAAAAAGTAAAGTCAAAAATACGAAAAATATTAAAGACTTGATGACTGCCTTAGAAATGAGTCTTAAAAATGTTTCATGATTATCGTTTAAGGCCAATGCTTTTAAGTGAAGAAAAACATATTTTTCAGGATGATGATTATTTTTATGAAATTAAATTTGATGGAATTCGCGCTTTCATTTATGTTAGTAAAGATGAATTTGTTATATTAAGTAGAAATGGGAATAAACTTACTAATCAATATCCAGAGTTAAGAGACATTCAAAAACAAGTTTTTAATCATCATGTTATTTTTGATGGAGAGATTATTGCAACCGAAAATGGAATTCCTTCTTTTTCTTTGCTTCAAAAAAGAAATCGGAGTAAAAGAGTAAGCGAAAAATTAATGGAAGAGGTTCCTGTGAGTTTTGTTGCTTTTGATGTTTTGTATGATAATCGTGATTTAACCAACTTTCCTTTAATCAAAAGAAAAGAAATTTTGAATCAATTCTTAGATTCTCTGGTATTTCATAAGTCGGTTCCTTATGAAAATGGACCAATGTTATTTAAAATGGTAAAAAAACTTGGATTAGAAGGGGTTGTTTTAAAAAAGAAGAATAGTTTGTATACTTTTGGGTGTCGTACGCATAACTGGATTAAAGTTAAAAATATTCAGGTTGATTCGTTTTTGGTTCATGGGTACATAGAAAATGAAAAAACTTATAGTTTACTTTTGGGTGAGGAAAGAGATCATGCTTTATATTATGTTGGGAAGGTAAGTGTAGGGAAGAATCATCCAATTATTAAAGAACTAAAGAAAAAAGCATTCTTTCATAATCAGTTTGTTAATTTTACTCTAAAAGCTTTTTTTATTCGGCCTGTTCGAAAGGTGCGTGTTCGTTATTTAGAACGGTTAAAGTCTGGTGTTTTGCGTCATCCCGTTTTTGATGAATAAAAAAAATCAAGCTTTTTAGGCTTGATTTACTTCCATAATAACTGGTAAGATGATTGGTCTACGTCCCGTTAGTTCATTAATAAATGGATGAAGTTCTAAGATGATTTGATTTTTTAAATCGGTATAATTGTAAGTTGATGTTGAAAGAAAATTATTTACGACTTCTGTTACTTTCTTTTCAATTTTACTAATTAGTTCAGGATTTTCATTTACCATGATAAATCCTCTGGTGGTAACATTTGGTTTAATTAATAACTTTCTAGTTAAAGTATTGATGTTTAAAATCGTTACTAAGATCCCATCACTACTCATTAACTTACGATCTTTGATGATTTGGCTACCAACATCACCAATTCTAGAACCATCGACATAGACATCGCCACTTTTTACCGTATCTCCACGAGTTACAATACCATCTTTGATATTTATGACATCACCATTTTTACAAATAAAGGTGTTTTCTTTTGGTACTCCACAAGCTTCTGCAATTTCGGTATGTCTTTTTAGCATTCGATATTCGCCATGCATTGGCATAAAATATTTTGGCTTAATAATTCGAAGCATCCATTTTAATTCTTCTTCTTTGGCATGTCCTGATGTATGAACGTCGTTAAAGGTTTTGTTCGTATAAACTTTAACTCCTTTTAAATAAAGCTTGTTAATAACTTTATTAATACTTGCTGCATTACCAGGAATAGGAGAAGATGAGAATACGACTAAATCATCTGGCATTAAAGTAATTTGTTTATGAATTCCATTTGCAATTCTTGATAGAGCAGCGAGTGGTTCTCCTTGGGTTCCTGTACATAAAATACAAATTTCATTTTTCTTTAATCCTTTGGCATAATTATTATCAATAAAAATGGTTTTGTCTTCAATTAGACCATTATTCATAGCAAGTTCAATGCTTGTTTCCATAGAACGACCAAAAACAATGATTTTACGATTATTTTTTCGGCAAGTTTCTACAATGTGCTTAATACGATAAATGTTTGAAGCAAAAGTGGCAATGATTACACGACCATAATGCTTTGATACAATATCATTTAAGGCTTCATCAACACTTGATTCACTTTTGGAAAATCCTTCTGATAGGGCATTGGTTGAATCACTTAAAAGAAGAGTAACTCCTTTTTTACCAAGCTCTGCCATTTTATGAATGTTTGCCATAGGTCCTATTGGGGTTAAATCGAATTTGAAGTCTCCTGTTTCAAAAATAACACCATTTGGAGTATGAATCGCAAGAGCAAAAGACTCAGGTATTGAGTGAGTTGTTCCGACAAATTCAATTGTAAAGTATTTTGTTTTGACAACTGTTTCTTCCGTTACAATCTCGATATTTTCATATTTTATGTTTCGATCAATTAATTTTTTATTAATTAAATCTGCTGATATTTTTGATGCATAGATTTTAGGAATATGAACACTATTTAAAAGAAATGATATTCCACCAATATGGTCTTCGTGGCCATGGGTAATAAATAATCCTTTGATTTTATCTTCATTTTGTTTTAAATAACTGATATCTTGAATTACATAATCAATTCCTAATAAATCGTCTTCTGGAAACATAACTCCAGCATCAATAATAATGATTTCTTCATTGTGGGTTACTACATACATGTTTTTTCCCACTTCGCCTAATCCACCTAACGCAAAAATAGACGTAATATTACTATTATTTTTCATTTAATCTTCCTTTCATAAAAAGTCGTAAAAGTTCCCAACTGACTAATATTATACTATTTTTTAGTGTTTTTGTCTACTGTAAGTTTATGTTGTGTTAATCTTTAGTTAAAATGTCACCATATCATTAGTTAAAATGTCACCAAACATATGTAGTATAATATATCTCCGA
>CALVQS010000031.1 GCA_944358165.1 uncultured Bacilli bacterium
ATCACAACATAAATCACTCCAATCGTGGTTTATTTTTTATTATCAAAATATGCCATAACTTACTATACATTATATCAGAAGGAGAGTTATTTTTTTACTGAATGCTATCGCTTTTTCTAGTCATACCCGCATAGCGGGTAGATTTATTCCACGACTTATGGTCGTGGCAATTCTGTTGAATTGCATATAAAAAAAATCCCTAAAAAACATAGGAATTTTTAAAATGAATCAATATTAACTTTAACATTTTTAATATGATGAACATAAGCATAAGCAAGAATCATTGTTCTAAGTGCTTTAGCATTTTTCCCAGATTTACCAATAACCGCACCCATATCTTCATCTGAAACAAGAATTTCTAAAATTGTTTCATCTTCATCTTGAGTAAAAGCACTAACCTTTACTAAATCTGGATTCTTAACAAGATTCTTAACTAAATAAGTAGCAAACTCTGTTATTTCCATACTACTTACCTGCTTTTTTACTCTCTGCATACTTCGCCATAATTCCTTCTTTTGAAAGAATAGAACGAACAGTATCAGTTGGGATTGCACCATTATTTAACCATTTTAATGCTAATTCTTCATCTACTTTAACTTCTGCTGGTTTTCTAACTGGATTGTAAGTACCAACAGTTTCAATAAAACGTCCATCTCTAGGACTTCTAGCATCAGCGGCTACAATACGATAAAATGGTTTTTGCTTTGAACCCATTCTCTTAAGTCTTAATTTAACTGCCATGTTTAGTTCCTCCTTTGTACCTACATTCTATCATATAAATAACAAGGTGTCAACCATTTTTAGTTGACACTATTTCAAATAATCTTCATCAATCTCTTTAATTACTTCATCGTCTTCTTCATTGGGCTCATCATCGATTACTTCATAATCATCTTCATCTTCTTCAACACTTACTTTAATCATAGTATTTCCAACAATTTCTACCCCTAACTCTTTTTCAATCGCTAATTCCACAACACCGTTTTCCGTATGAACATCCGTAACCGTAGGCTGTGTTAAACTTCTTACGATAATTTCAGATGCATCATTTAAAACAGCTCCATCTTTAAGTTTAATATTCATATGATCTTCATAAGTAAAATGTTCAGTAGCAACCGCTGTCTTCGTATCATTGTTATAAGAATACCAAACATTGACATCAAATCCACCATGAATTTCAACAACGCCATTAACTCCTCTACCCTCAAAAGTATGATTAATAACCCAACAACCTAAAACGGTATCTGGCACTTCTCCTGGTTTAACGACAAACTTTGAGACACTTTTCTTTTTGGCCTTTCCAATCACTGCCTTCGTCACAATCTCTTTAAAACTTGCCAATTTGATTCCTCCTCTATTTTAATGTATGCGCGAAGATTTAAAAAGTGCACTAAAAAAGATTGCATAAACCCCAAATTTTGCTATAATTAAAATGGTGAAGAAAAATGGATTGTATTTTTTGTAAAATTGCAAATGGTGAAATACCAAGTAAAGTATTATATGAAGATGAAATTGTTTTAGTAATTATGGATAATAATCCAAGTGTTGATGGTCATGCCTTAATTATTCCCAAAAAGCATTATACCAGTTTTATGGAACTCGATAATGAAACATTAAGTCATATTTTTGATGTAGCTAGAAACATTGGACCAAAAATCATGGAAAAATTATCCAAAGACTCTCTTACTCTATTAATAAACTATGGAGAAGATCAAAAAGTAAAGCATTTCCATTTACATTTACTTCCAAACTTTGGAACAAGAGAAGGAACTGCTACAAAAACAAACGAAGAAATCTATCATATTTTAAAAGGCTAGAAAAACTCTAGCCCTTTTTTAATCTTCAAATAAAATATACATTAAATAACGAATATGGATTGCCCGAATCATTCTTGCAAATACATTTCGAATAATTTTGATAGAACCACCCTGAATATCAAAGAGTTCCTTGCTTTCTAACTTCATAAAGTCCTTTCTAACGAGTGAACAAATCTATTATATCAAATTTTAAGATAGCTTGCTAGTTCCAAGTAAGGAATTGCCACTATAATTTCCTTACTACTCCATGGACCAACTTGATAAGGCGGAAAAACAATTTTTAAAGAGTCTTCATCAAAAACAAGATATTGAAAGTTTTCTTTGATAGGTTTTAACCCATCTCTTACCATATAATCATCATCATAAATAAGTTCTTTTTTATAGGTATTTAAATAATCATACGAAAAATCACTTAATTTTCTTAAAAATTCTTCATTTAAAGTAACAAGATCTGCAAGAAAAACCTCACTTTTCTTTTGAAGACTCCAATAATAGATACGATCCATGCGAATATCATGTGCCCCACCCTGATAAACATAATAAGTATAATGAATGGATACAATATCATGATAAGTAGAAAAATCCAATAAAGTATAAAAAGAACTATTTTTATCACCATCAAATTCTTCTAAAAACTCTTGTTGTTTTTCTTTTACAAAATCATCTATTCCATAATCAAAAACAATCTCATCTTGATAATTCATAATAAAATAATTATTCATGGACACCCTCTTTTCTTTTTAACAATTTTTACTAAAAGAAAAATAGAGATTTCTCTCTATTTCATGGCACTAATTTTATTATTAGCAGCATCCATTGCATTGTTTACAAGCTTTGTAGCTTTTTTCTTTGTACTTTTATTATTTAAAGCATAAGCCATCATACCAGCACCTGCTGCCATAGCAAGAACACTACCAACCATTAATTTTTTCATATCTAACACCTCATTAATAGTATTACCGAGAAGGGATAAATTTATTCACTAACTTTTCCTTTAACATCGTTTTTCTAGTAGAAGCATAATCATTTTGAACAGCCATAATAAAGCTTTGTGCCTCACCAATAATTACCAAGCTTTTTTTAGCTCTAGATACCCCCGTATAAATAAGTTTGTTATAAAGCATCTTATAATAATTACGTGTAATTGGCAAAATAACATGAGAAAATTCACTACCCTGACTTTTATGAATCGTAATCGCATAAGCATGCTTAATTTGATTTAAGTCTTCTTTCGCATATTCTACTTTTACTCCTTCAAAATCAATTAAAATAAGATCTTTATTCTTAGCACTTTTTGGTATTATTTTCCTTATATAACCAATATCGCCATTAAACACGTTATTATCCGGATTATTTTGTAATTGTAAAACTTTATCATTTTCCCGGTAAATCACATCTCCATACCGTATTTCTTCTTTTTTACTATTTCTAGGATTAAATAATTCTTGTAAAATAACATTTAAATTATCAATTCCATTTTCCCCTTTATACATTGGTGCCAGAATTTGAATATCCTCTTCATTTAATCCTTTTTCTTTACTCATCATACAGATTTTTTTAATCATTTCTTTAATATATTTGCCATCGACACTTAAAAAATTATAATCATCTCTCTGACTTAAAAAATCATCCGACAAATCTTTATTTTTGATTTCCAAAGCTAAATAAGGAATATAAGAATTTTCACTTTGACGATAAATCTTTTCTAAAGGGCAAAAGGTAAACAAATCACTTGTAATTAAATCATTTAAAACAAGACCTGGTCCAACCGATGGAAGTTGATGAACATCTCCTACTAAAATGAGTTGAACATTACTTTTAATTCCTTTTAATAAAGCATCAAACAAAGTAAGATCAATCATACTCATCTCATCAACAATAATTAAGTTTTCCCCTGCTTTATGATATTCATTAACCCCAAAATTATCCGTATCTTTATTCCATTTCAAAAAGCGATGGATTGTCATAGCAGGAAGTCCAGTCGAAGAACTCATTTTTTTACTAGCTCTTCCAGTTGGTGCTAAAAGAGCAATATTCGCTAAAACTTCCATAGGTGAGTAATCATGCATTTTAATATATAATTTTACAATCGCATTAATAATCGTTGTTTTACCAGTACCAGGACCACCAGAAATAATCGTAATTTTATTTTCCAAAGCTTTTTTAATAGCACTTTTCTGATCTTCATTATAATGAACATGATTTTCTTCTTCTAATTTACTTAATTCTTCATCAAACTGATAAAATGGTGTCGTATTATTTGCATTTAACTCGTATAAGCGATTCACGATATCTGCCTCAGCATCATAATACATTGCTAAATAATAAATACCCTGTTCTACAACAATTTTATTTTCTTCTTCCAAGCTATAGACAATCTCTTCAAAAGTAACATCATCTAAAACCAAATTAAACTCTTTCTTTAAAGAATCTTTAATTTCTTCTTCATAATAATAAGTATCCCCATGATGATTGCTAAGCCTCATCATTGCCTCAACCAAACAAGCCTTTAAGCGTACCAAATCATATTCCTCATGACTTGCTTTATAAATGGTATCAATCTTATTAAATTCCATAATCTCGGTTAAAACATACAAATTCGCTTCAATAATGTATTTTGTCGAAGCTCCATATTTTTTATAAATCTTTGTTGCTTCCGGAATACTAAAGCCAAGCTCTTTTAACTTTAACAAAGAATCATCCGCATCAGAATATTCTAGCAGTGAAGAACGAATACTTGCCTTTTTAGCATCACTAATTCCCGGTACCTCATCAAGTGCATGTTCATCACTCTTTATTTTAGCAATTGCATCCATTCCTAAAACTTCGACGATTTTTTTAGCACTCTTCTCACCACAACCTTTAACAAGAGAACTAGACAAAAACTCAATTAATGCATCTTCACTACTAATTTTTTCTTTTTCATAAGATTTTACTTGATATTGAAAACCATATCTTTCATGTTTTACTGGCGAACCATACAAAATAAAAAGTTCCTCTTCATTAATATCCAAAAAAATACCAGTAATCGTAACAGTTTTGCCAACATACTCTTCCATCTTAGGATCCGTTGCTTCTTTAACGCGAAAAACAGCTACAACGTAGCCATTATCTTTATTTTGATAAATAATATTTCTGATTTTTCCTTTGATGTAATCCATTTTAACTACTCCTAAACTTTACCGTTGCTTTCCAGAAAAAAGAACAATTTGAGGGCTATAAACATAAGTATCAGTTGAAGAATCATATTGATAGACATCACCCCTATTAGTAACACCTATTGTATGTTCTGGATCTTTAAACACTAAAATTGTTCCACCTCGAAAAACAGTAAATTCCTCTTCTCCAACTTGAGAAACTCTTAAATGATATACTCTTCCATCACTAGTTATATAAGTTGGATACCCATCTTGATTAACAAAATAAGTTCTACCCTTATCATCCATCTTTAAATCTTTAGGATCATAATATATAATATCTGGTTCAACATTTAAATTCTGTTTCTTTTGAAGCAAACCTGTTTTTCCATATTCATAACCGCTTTCCAAATCTTTTAATTCTTGATTTAATTTTTCTTCACCTGTTAAAGGCATTTGTACGACTTTACTTGTACCATTTAACTCTGGATCATCTGCCCAATCAAAAAAATTCTTTTCCATTTAGTATCACCACTATCATTATAAACCAATTTTCTCATTTAAACAAGAGAGGACATGAGCATATACAAATTCATTCTCTACTTTATCAATAACACATAAAACGGTTTGATTTAATTTATATTCTCCCTTTAAATACACTTTAATATAATTAGAAGTAAACCCAACTGTATATTCACCTTCATATTCTTCGGTAATAACATCTTGTTCTTTGCCAATAAACTTTTTATAGTAAGCATCTTCTAATTCTTTAGATAACTTAAGGAGTACTTGAACA
Source organism: uncultured Bacilli bacterium (assembly GCA_944358165.1). Lineage (GTDB taxonomy): Bacteria > Bacillota_I > Bacilli_A > RF39 > UBA660 > Caccenecus. The sequence goes on from CALVQS010000031.1 coordinate 5,751, forward strand.
CGTGCCTTTTTTATATCATCCGCTATTTGAGGCATGAAAGAAGAAGCTGTCCCACTACGCATCGAATAAGGAAAAACATGTAACTTACTAAAATTCATTTCTTTGCAAAAACGAGTATATTCTAAAAAGCATTCTTCCGTCTCATAAGGATGCCCAACAATACAATCCGTAGTAATAGAAATATCTGGCCTAATTTCCCGAATCTTGGCAAGCTTCTCTCGAAAATAAGCCGTATCATATTTCCGGTTCATTCTCTTTAAAACCGTATCACTTCCACTTTGAAGTGGAATATGCAAATGATTAGCAATCTTACTCTCACTCTTAAGTAATTCTAAAAACTTATCATTTAACTCCGTAATCTCAATACTAGAAATACGAATTCGCTCTAAATCCGGTATTTTGGCAAGTTCTTTAATCAAATCACTTAAATCATGACCATGATCCAAATAACTACCCGTATGAATTCCTGTTAAAACAATCTCTTCATGTCCATTTTTTACTAAAGCCTCTACTTCATGAATGGCAGTCTCAAAATCTTTCGAACGAATACTTCCTCTAACAAAAGGAATAATGCAATAAGAGCAAAAATTATCACAACCATCTTGCACTTTAACAAAAGCTCTCGTATGCGTCGTAAATTTATCAATTTGCATATCTTCAAAATCAAGTGCTCGATCCTTTGTAAAATAAGTATATTTCTCATGTGACTTTAAGTACTCTTCAAGAATAGATACAATCTCACTTTTCTTTCGATTACCAAACAAAATATCAATGCCCATATCTTGATAATCTTCCTCATGATTTTGCGTGCTACAACCTACTACAACAAGGATAGCATTTGCATGTTCTCTTCTTGCTTTATGAACCAACTTTCTTGATTTTCGATCAGCCATATTAGTAACACTACAAGTATTAATAATGATAATATCTGGATTTTCTTCATCATAAAGATAGCCAGAGGCAAGCAATTTCTCTAGCATATACTCACTTTCATAAGCATTTACTTTACAACCCAAAGTAATAATCTTAAACTTCATATAAATCCCCTGATCTTTCCCTTAATTTAATTTTTGTTGTAACTGTTTAAGAGCTTCCAAAAAAGCCTCTTCTTTCTCATAAGAAATAACGGAAACTTTAATTTCTGGCTTTACCACCACATCTCGATTTACTAAATTATCCAAATCTACCTTTTTAACAGTTAAATCATCATCTAAATTTTCTTCTTCAGAATAATTAATAGCAAAATCATTTTTTCTTTTAAGCAATTCTTCATAGCTAATAATCGCTTTTTCTTCCTGTTCTTCTTCATACTTATTTAGATTAACAGTACTAGGTTCGGCGTTTTCCAAAGCTTCTGTAATCTCTTTTAAACTATCCATTTCCGTATTATTACTAGAATCTATCTTTTTTTTATCAATATCCTGTTTGAAAGTGATATTATTATCCTCTTCCATTTGATTTTCTCTTAAAAAGTAAATCAAAACAATTACTAATAACATAAGAGCTAAGACTGCGAAAAAGAAAACTACATCTACAAAAGAAAGTGTTTTTAAAAAGCTTAAAGTGTCATTAATAATTTGCATAATAATATCACCACACCCTTATTCTATCAAAAAAATGCCAATTAATAAAGAGGCATTTTTATATTTACATTCAATTATCATTTAATTGACACTAATTTACAACATAAGGATCTTCACTTGTACCACTACCCGTAACAGTTACATTCCGACTCAAGCTAATAACAGGTCTAAAATTACGATACAAAGTACCCTCGACATCATCAACTAATTCTCCATTCGTATCAACTAAGAAAGGATAAAAAGCATTTTCATTACTTTTAGATAAAGAACTAGTCCACCATAAATTTTCAATATCTTCATTATACAAATAATAACTAGTATTTTCTTCTCCATACAAAGCTCCCGCATAAACAACTTCATCAACACTTAAAATACCAATTTTACTTGTATAGCGTTCTCCTAAACAATTAAAAGTAGGAATTTGATTCGTTACAATTCTAGTATAAGCATTATAAGTACCATCGGTATTTCCTGATTCACTGCAAAATTTTGTATTAGCAATCGAGGAATCATAATTACTTAAAGTATTATTATAATAAGCAGTTAAACTCTCATAAAAGCTAGTTTCATTAAACATATCGTATCCTTCAGCTTCACTATTATAATTAACTAGAGTATCAGCAACATCATTTAATACCAAACGAACCGTTCCATCTCCATTAATACGTACAATTCTCCAAGTAAGCCCAGCAAAAGAAACATAGTTGTTCAGTGCACTTCCCCTAAAGTAATAAGTAGTACCATCATCATCTAAAGAAGAAATTAGTCCTTCATTACTACTACTCACTTCTTCACCCGGAGTACTTAAAACTTCCCTTAAATCATTTTGACTTAATATTGTCATATAAAAATATTCTTCTTGTGTTTCCATCTTATCAATACTAATCTTAAAAGTAGTACTAGTATTATTAGATACTTTTAAAGTAAAGTTTTGAGTAGAACCCCCCTTAATTAAAACATTATCTAAAACAACATTCTCTCCATCTTCTAAAGCTTTTTCACCAGAAGAAGCACTAGCATCACTAGAAGTTAAAGAATAAGTAACATCATGATCCATTCCTTTAATATCAGTAAGAATAATACGATAATAAATATCACTACTTCCATTATTTGTAACAGAAAATCGAAACTCCCCATTACTTATAACAGAGGATCCATCTAAATAATTAATAGATAACTCATCAATAACAGCCACCTCTGTTTCTGGATGAATTACCTGATCATAAAACAAATATCCAACTCCAACACAGGCAATTAAAATAATTAATAATCCAATAAATGTTAAACTTCTCTTGTAAACTAATCTCATATCATTCAACCCTTTATACTAAAATTATATAATCAAAAGCTAAGAAAGTAAAGTTTTTCTTAAACCAATAGTTAGAAGAAAAATGTTTTTTACATTAAAAATAGATACCATTTTACTGATATCTATAAATATTTTTTAAATTCTCTAAATTCTGGAGCATCTTCTAAATCGGTATTAGCAAGCTCCTTAATAAGTCTTTTTTGAGCCATAGAAAGTTTGCTTGGAATAACTACATTATAAACAACATACATATTTCCTTTACCAAAGCCATTGACTTTCTTGACACCTTTTCCTTTAAGTTTTACTTTATCACCAGTAGAAGTTCCTGGTTTTACTTCTACTATAACATTACCAGTTAAAGTTGGAATTTCCTTTTTACATCCTAAAATTGCTTCTGTAATCGTAAGAGGAACAGTTAAGTAAATATCTTCATCTTCTCTTTCAAACAATGGATGAGATTTTACTTTAAATTCAATATAAATATCACCATTAGGTCCACCATTTATACCAGCTGAACCTTTCCCACTGATTCGAAGTTGATAACCAGTATCAACACCCTCAGGAATGGTAACTTCAATTTCTTTTCGTCTTTTTACGTTTCCAGTACCATTACATTCGGAACATACCCTTTTAAAAACTCGTCCACTTCCTCCACAAGTATTACAAGTGGTTTGAGTTTGAAAAACGCCAAATAAACTTCTTTGTTCCGAAACAATTCTTCCACTTCCTCCACAAGTAGGACAAGTCTTTTCATCAAATCCACCTGCTCCATGACAAGAATCACATTTTTCATTTAAATCAAGAGTAATCGTCTTTTTACATCCATTAATTGCTTCATCAAAACTTAAAGTTACAGAGACTAAGCTATCAGCACCTTTTCTAGGCCTTTTTGAATTTGTCCTAGAACTAGTTCTACTACTACCACCAAAATTAGAGAAACCTCCAAATCCACCAAAGCCACTACCAAAGATTTCACTGAAGATATCACCTAAATCAATATCATCCGCACTAAATCCACTAAATCCCGCATTACCATTATTTGTAAATGCTTGATGACCAAATTGATCATATTGACGTCTCTTCTCTGAATCGGATAAAATCGCATAAGCTTCGCCTACTTCTTTAAACTTTGCTTCATCACCCGTTTGCTTATTATCAGGATGGTATTGTTTTGCAAGTTTACGAAAAGCTCTTTTAATCTCGTCATCCGTTGCTGTCTTACTAACACCTAAGACTTCATAATAATCTTTTTTATTCATAAGTTACACCTCTAGTTCTTATATAATTCTTCTAATTCTTTCACTAAAGAATCAAAATAGGAAAAAGCATCTTCTAAACAATCCTTACTCATCATATCAACACCTGCTACTTTTAAAGATTCAATTGGTGTTTTTGTACATCCAAGCTTTAAGAATTCCAAATATTTTTCTCGAGCTCCCTCTTTACCATTTAAAAGATCCATAGCAATCTTTATAGATGCTGCATAAGCTGTTGCATATTGATAAACATAGAAATTCATATAAAAATGAGGTATTCTTTCCCATTCATAACGAACAAGATCATCAATAACAACATTCTTACCCATATATTCTTTATTTAATTCATAATAAGTATTACATAAATATTCATGAGTAAGAACCTCACCCTTTTGCTCTGCATCATGAATTTGATATTCAAAATCTGCAAACATTGTTTGACGATAAATCGTTGCTTTAAAATCTTTAATCAAATCATCAATCAAGTATTTCTTTTCATCGATATTATTACTCTTACTAATCAAATATTTACTTAATAAAATTTGATTCACTTGACTTGCTACTTCTGCAACAAAAATAGAATATCCATAATCTTGATAAGATTGATTATTTATAGCATAATAATAATGCATCGCATGACCAAGTTCATGAGCTAAAGTAGAAACATTTTCAAGAGTGCCATCAAAACTCAAAAGTACATAAGGATGAACATTATAGCAAGCAGTACAATAAGCTCCATTTCTCTTACCAGTATTTGGGCAAAAATCAATCCAGCCTTCTTTAAATGCTTTCTTTAAATCCCGAATATATTCATCTCCTAAAACACTCAAAGATTGATATAAGAGTTCTTCTGCATCACTAACCGAATACTTCTTCGTTGTTCCTTGAATAGTTGCAGCATAAGTATCATACAAGTGAAGGCTACTTACTCCTAAAGCAAGTCTTTTTATTTTCCAAAAACGTGATAATGGAAGAACATTCTTTTTTACCGTAGAAATCAAATTATGATAAAGTTCTACTGGTATATCATTGCGATATAAAGAAGCTTCTAAAGCACTTTTGTATCCTCTAATAGAGGCAATCTTATTATTATTATTAACCTCACTAGCAAGTAAAGATGCATAAGTATTTTTAAACTCACCATATGTAGTAAAAAGTTTAGTAAATGCCTGTTTTCTTTCACTACGATTAGTAGATTCAATAAACTTATGATAGCTTTTTTCATCTAATGTCTCTTTCTTACCATCTTTATTTTTAATAGTACCAAACTTCATATCTGCATCACTTAAATAAGAATAGACTTGATCTGGTGTACTAAAAGTAGTAGATAAAGAAGATAATATTTTTTCTTCTTTATCACTTAAAATATACTTCTTCATCTTAAAAGTTTCTTTTAAAGAACGTTCATACTCTTTTAACTTACTATTTTTTTCAATAAAACCTTCAATTATTTTGTAATCACTATGAAGAATTTCTGGAACAATAAAGGAAGTAGCAACACTATATTTTTCATATAATTGATAGGCTTTTCCAAATATTGTTTGATATTCTACATTCGTTGTATCACTATCATTATTAATATGAGCATAAACATAAACTTGCTCTAACCTTTTACTAAGGCTAGTATCAAAAAATAATAAATCATACAAAGTATTTTCATTATCTAATATATGTCCTTCATACTTTTTATAATCTTCTAAATGTTCTTCAATAAATTGATAATCTTTCCAAAAATCATCTTCTGTTTGATATAAATCTTTTACATTCCATTTTAAATCTTCCGAATATTCTTTTCTTGCTTTTCCCATAATAACCCTTTCTCTAAAGAAAGTTCTAGTTTCCTAGAACTTATTTTTCTTCATAATTAGCTTCTTCTACATCATCACTATTGTTTTTGTTATCAGATGCTTCCTTATTATCATCTTTTGCTTCTGCTTGATTCTTCTTAGCAGCTTCTTCATAAACTTTTGTTGCAAGCTTCATAGCTACTTCATTTAAGCTTTCTGTTTTCTTCTTGATATCATCTGTATCATTAGCTTCCATAGCTTTCTTCAAATCTTCAATTTTCTCTTCAGCATCTTTCTTATCTTTTTCATCAACTTTATCGCCTAAATCTTTAATGGCTTTTTCTGTTGCAAAAACAAGAGATTCTGCATCATTTTTAACATCAGCTTCTGCTTTACGTTTTTCATCAGCTTCTTTATTTGCTTCCGCTTCTTTAACCATCTTATCGATTTCTTCATCACTTAAATTAGTTGAAGAAGTAATGGTAATAGATTGTTCTTTATTAGTACCCAAATCTTTAGCCGTAACATTAACAATACCATTTGCATCAATATCAAATTTAACTTCAATTTGTGGCACTCCTCTTGGAGCTGGTGGAATATTTGTAAGTTGGAAGTTACCTAAAGTCTTATTATCGGCAGCCATAGGTCGCTCACCTTGTAAAACATGGATATCAACAGCAGGTTGATTATCAGCAGCCGTTGAGAATACTTGAGATTTACTCGTTGGAATAGTTGTATTTCTTGGAATTAATACGGT
>CALVQS010000032.1 GCA_944358165.1 uncultured Bacilli bacterium
AAATTATTCTTTGATGGAAAAGATATGGATGACGAAATAATAGACGACTTTAAAATGTAAGTCGTCTATTTTTCTACGCGCCAATCAATTTCTTTTAAACCATTTTGCTTTAAAAATTCATTGGTTCTACTAAATGGTTTTGAACCAAAGAACCCATATCTTGCTGAAAATGGAGATGGATGAGGACTTGTGATAATAAGATGTTTGGGATTAGTAATATATTTTGCTTTTTCTTTGGCAAAATTACCCCAAAGAATAAAAACTACTGGTTCTTCTTTCTTATTTAAAATTTTGATAATATAATCTGTTAATCTTTCCCATCCTAAATTTCTATGGGATGCAGGAGTATCTTTTATTACGGTTAAAACTGCGTTTAACATTAATACTCCTTCTTTGGCCCAATTAGTTAAATTGCCATGACTTGCCGGTGGAATTTTTAAATCATCATAAAGTTCTTTATAAATGTTTTGCAAAGATGGAGGAATTTTGACTCCTTTTTCCACAGAGAAAGATAAGCCATGAGCTTCCCCTACTCCGTGGTAAGGATCTTGTCCAACAATTACCACTCTTGTATCTTTATAACTTGTCAGTTTTAATGCTTCAAAAATATGGTCTTTGGGTGGAAAAACAGTATGTCTATCATATTCGTTTCCGACAATATGATAAAACTTTTTAAATCCAGGACTATCCCATATTATTTTTAATACTTCATCCCAATCATTTCCAATCATACCATCACTGCTTCTTTCTTTATGATTTATTTATGATAATTTTCATTATGATTAATTTTAAAAGCACGATAAATTTGTTCTAATAATATTCCCCTAAATAAACCGTGAGGAAAAGTAAATTTTGAAAAAGATAATTTAAAGTTACTGCGTTCTTTTACCACACTACTTAATCCAATTGAAGAGCCAATAATAAAAGTAATCGTACTATTTGTTATAAAGGTCTCGTCTATTAATTTGGCGAATTCTAAACTATTTAACTCTTTTCCTTCTATTTCTAAAGTAATTACATAATCATTTGGATTTATGTACTTTAAAATATTTTTTGCTTCATTTTCTAAATTTTCTTCATCTTTTAGTTCGATGATTTCTGTTTTATGATACTTGTTTATTCGTTTTAGATAATCATTTACTAATTCGGTTAAATAAGATTCTTTTAATTTTCCTAAACAAATTATTTTTATCATATTTCAATCACTTCACTTGCTTCATCTGGTTTGGCACAATGAATATCTTTAAAGGGAATATTGTAAGTAGAAAATACTTGATTAATTTCATTTAAAGCAAGTTCTTCCGTATTATTCTTTTCTGATAAGTGCATTAAATAAATTTTTTTGGTGTTGTTACCAATTAATTTCGTTAAATAAAGACTACATGCATTGTTTGATAAGTGACCATAATCTGATAATACCCGCTTCTTTAACCAGTCTGGATATGGTCCGTGTTGAAGGCGCTCAATATCATGATTGCTTTCAAATAAATATACTTCTTTATTTTCTAGATATTTAAAATTTTTGTGATTTACATAACCAGTATCGGTTACATAGACTACAGAGTGTCCGTTTGATTCAAAGATGAAGTTTCTAGAATCTGTTGCATCATGGCTGGAATGGATACAACGGACTTGTAAATCTTTTAAGATTACTTCATCTTCATATATTAAAATGTGTTCGTAATCATGAATATCATCTAATTCTTGAAACATTTCTTTTGATATGACAATGGTTGGATGATATTTTTTGATGAATGTTTTTAAAGCTGAGATATGGTCATCATGTAAATGGCTTATAAATATATAATTAATTTCTTCTGGGTCAACATGAATACTTTTTAATTTTTCGACAATATATTTCCGATTCTTTCCTATATCTATTAATATTTTATAGTTATCTGTTTCAATATAAGTGGAATTTCCCCCTGAACCACTTGCGAGAATGCAGACTTTCATTATTGATATAATGATAACGGATTTATATTGACGCCATTATATAATACTTCAAAGTGCAAGTGTGCTCCAGTTGATGAACCACTGTTACCCATGTAACCAATTCTCTCGCCTCTTGAAACCGTCTGTCCAACCCTTACTTCGACGGTTTGATGTAAGTGACCATATCTTGTTACATAGCCATTTCCATGGTCGATTACTATTTCATTACCCATTCCGCCTCCACATGGATCACCATAACCATTTCCTCTTGATGGACAAGATGTATATACATAAGTTACAGTTCCAGAGGCAGCTGCATAAATTGGAGAACCAAAGTTTCCAGCACCAGATATATCGATACCTTGATGCATACGTCCCCAACGCCAACCACGATAACTTGTAATAACGTAGCCACGATTTGTTGTCCATGCCCAAGCACCATTTAAGTTTACTGGATCTAATACTCCACTTATACCTCCACTTGATGGTCCTATGGTTGTTATTTCGTTTTGTACTTCTTGGATAGTTGCAATTTTTTCTACTTCTGCTTCTTGAGAACGAACACCATTGGTTACTGTATAAGTTTCACGATAACGCTCAATACCATTTTGACCAGGAGTTGTTACTTCTTTAAAGCCTACTGGTTTACTGTTATCACGAACATTTTCTTTTTCATAATAAACAACTTCATCTTTAATTTCATATAGTTCATAAACAAAGGTTAATTGAGGATCAATTAAGGTTACGTTTACTTGATCTCCTACTCTTAAGATGGCATCTTCTGATTTGTAAGTAGGATTGGCAATTAATAATTCGTCGATATTTAATTGGTTATCTTCGGCGATAGAATTTAGAGTATCTCCTAGTTTTATTGTATAGTATTCTGTATCTGGATTGCTACCAAATAATAGGAATTGACTTAATTCTACTTCGTCAGTATAAATTTTTTCATTGACACTGATATAGGCTTCTTTAATGGTAATATCTTCGTTAAAATACATATTTTCAATTAAACGACCAGTATCTACAATCTCTTCTTGAACATTGTTGACATAATCTTCATATTCATTTTCTTCTAGAAAGGCATTTACTACTCTTAAAGTAGCATTTACAAATACTTCTTTATCTAAGACGTTTATCGTGTATTCTTCCTCATCGTCTTTTACTGTGATAATAAATCCCCGAATGGTAAAATCATCCGCATCTTCAATTTTATTATAGATTTCTTCAATATTATCGGAATTGTTACTATAAGTGTTTACTTCAACAATTTTTAAATCCGTTGGAGGATAAACATTATCAACATTATATTCATTTTTAATGGCAGTTTGATTTTCATCAATTAAAGCATATAATTCATCTTCATTATCAATCATTCCGATTTTTTCACCTTGTAAATAGACTTGATACATAGTGTTTGCTCTGGTAAATACTTGATCTGTCATACTACTTAATAATAAAATCGTACCAGTGATTAAAGTAATCAAAATCGTTATTACGATATTTTTTTTATGCATTATATCCTCCTTCTTGGTTTTCGGTATGTAAATAATTTTTGAAATTACTCATGTTTAGTTCAAATAATAAACGATATAGGCCAGTTGAACCTTTTCTATGCTTGGCAATAATTACATCAATTGGAACAATGTTTTCTTTCTTTTCCGTTTTGGCCTCATAATAATCTTTTCGATTTAAGAATAATACTAAGTCAGCATCTTGTTCTAGAGAGCCAGATTCTCTTAAGTCCACAAGGGCTGGTTCTTTGTTTTCTCTTTTATCAACACTACGAGAAAGTTGGGCTAAAGCGATAACTGGAACATCTAGTTCTAAAGCCATTGTCTTTAGACTACGCGAAATTTCCGATACTTCTACTTGTCTTGATTCTACTCGGTTGGAACCGGTTGTAACTAATTGGAGATAATCAATTACTACTAAGCCTAAGCCATTTGGCGTGCTTGCAAGTCTTCGACATTTGGCCTTTATTTCTGGAGCAGTAATACTGGCATTATCTTCAATGTAAATATTGGTACTGGCAAGTTTACTTAAAGCTTCGTTGTAACGTTTCCAATCATTGTGCTCTAATTTTCCAGTATTTAACTTGTAAGAATCAATTCCTCCAACACTTGCAATCATACGATTTACGAGCATTTCTGCAGACATCTCTAAGTTAAAAATGGCAATCGCTTTATCCGTTGAAAAAGCAGCATTGGTAGCAATATTTAGAGCAAAAGCTGTTTTCCCCATACCTGGACGAGCTGCTAAAATGATTAGTTCGCCACCATGCAATCCTGCCGTTACCCGATCTAAATCATAAAATCCTGTACGAATTCCGGTAATATCACTTTTGTTTTTCGCAAGTTCTTCTAAACGTTCTTGAGCACGACGTAAAACTTCATGAATTGGAACAAATTCCGTAGAAGTTCTTGCCCTTACTACATTTAAAATGTTTCTTTCGGCATTGTCTAGTAAAGTGGTGATGTTCTCATCATTATAGGCACTCGTTACAATGTCGGTTGCTGTATTAATCACGTTTCTTCTAATTGCAGCATCTTTTAATATCTTAATGTAGTATTCTAGATTGGCTGATGTTACAACTGAATCAATTACTTCGGTTAAATAATTGATTCCGCCAATTTCATTAAAAGCTTTTTTCTTATCTAATTCTGCTTTTATTGTGGTTAAATCAACGGGAGTATGCTCTTTATACAAACTAATGATGGCATTAAAAATGATACGGTTTTTTTCATTATAAAACATGTCTTCCGTTACTTCATCATTAATTTTTTCTAGGGCATCACTACTTAAAAAAGCGACCCCTAATACACTCATTTCGGCTTCTAAGTCGCAAGGCATTGCACGTGTAGCCAAATTTATCACCTACTTACTTTTGCAAATTTATTCTTAATTTGAATGTTACTTTTTTGTGAAGTATTAACTCTACTTCATGGATTCCTAAAGTATCTAAATCACTATCTAGTTTAATACATTTTTTATCAATGTCATAACCCATTTCTTTTAATTTATCAGCGATTTGTTTGGTTGATACTTTCCCAAATACTTTGTCAACTTTCCCCACTTTTACTTTAAATACAATAATTTTATCCTCTAATTCTTTTTTTACTTTTTCATAGTTTTTTACTCTTAATTCTTCATCATGAGCTTCTTCATCTAAGCGACGATCTAATACTTCTTTGCTTCTCTTGGTTAGAGGAACTGCTAATTTATTTTTAATTAAATAGTTATTCGCATAACCATCACTAACTTCTAATATTTCATCTTTTTTCCCAACTTTTCTTACATCTTGTAATAAAATAATTTTCATAGAACCACCCTTTCTAGTACTCCTATTATATCAAAAAAAAGCTACTAATAAAAGTAGTTTATTTACGTCCAAATACCATTAAAGCAATAAATCCAAGGACAATCGCTCCAAAAACACAATAAACAATTATCGTTACCGTATTATTGGGAATACTTATGACATTCTCTAAAGGTTCACTTTTTACATCTAATTCTTCTTCTTCAATTACTTTTTGAACGATATCTTCATAATCCCCATTTTCTTCATAATCACTTGCATAGGCAAATAACTCTTCCCAGGTTCCTGGGGTATATCCTTTTTCATAATTACTGCCAATTACAAAGAATGGTGTTCCAAAATTTTGAGTTTTATCTACTCCTATATAGTCGGCAGTGGCATCCATCAGCTCTGCATTGTCATTATCTTCGGTTATTTCGTATGTTATAATTTCCACATTATCTGGAATTTCATCTAAATGTTCACTTATGTAATCTAAGGCTTGTTCGCAGTGAACACAAGTGATTCCTTTAAACATATAAACTGTTATTTTATCACTATCTGCTTTGACATTTAATGGTAGTGTGCCAACTGCTAATACCATTAATATTATAAATATTTTCTTCATGTTCTCACATCCTCTTTTTAAATTATAACAGACAAAAAGATGTTCGTAAAGAATTAATTTGATGATTTTTGTACTATTTTTTTTCGTGTCTTCATATTTTTAATTAGAAAGATGAAAGATGGTGAAATTTTGGAAAAAAAAGAATTACTTGAATCAATAGCCAAAAGAGGGAATGGAAGTATTTATCTTGGAGTGGTTGGAGCTGTTCGAACCGGAAAGTCTACTTTTATTAAACGTTTTATTGAAAATTTAGTTGTTCCAAATATCACAGATGAATACGAAAAGAAACATTGTTTGGATGAAATACCGCAAAGTGCTCAAGGGAAAGCAATTATGACAACGGAGCCTAAATTTGTTCCATCAAATGGTGCCGTTATTCAAGTAGATGAATTTTCAACTAATATTAAATTGGTCGATTGTGTCGGTTTTGTTATTCCAGGAGCTAGTGGTTATGAAGATGAGGATGGCAATCCTAGAATGGTTAAAACTCCTTGGTTTCCTGATTCCATTCCTTTTGTTGAGGCAGCAGAAATTGGGACAGAAAAAGTAATCCGAGATCATGCAACGATTGGGATTGTGGTAACTACCGATGGTTCTTTTGGAGAAATTCCTAGAACGAATTATGTTGAGGCAGAGGCAAGAATTATTAATGAATTAAAAGAAATTGGAAAACCTTTTATTGTTATTTTAAATAGTGTTCACCCTACTAATACCGAAACAGTCAGAATTGCAAAAGAAATGGAAGAAGCTTATGATGTGCCAGTACTACCTATTAGTGCAGAAGCAATGAACGAAAAAGAAATTATGGAAATTCTTAAAACAGCTTTGTATGAGTTCCCTGTTTTGGATATCGTGGTTCGGGTTCCAGCTTGGATTGATGCTTTACCTAAAACCCATGAAATTAAACAACACTTCTTAGATAAGATACGTGAAAGTGTTATTAGTGTCGAGAAAATTAAAGATATCGATTTTATTTTAAGCCATTTTCAGGATAGTGAATATATTTCTAAGTCTTATATTAGTGAGCTTGATGCAGCGACAGGTACTGTTACGATTAATTTGGAAGCAAGAGAAGAACTTTATCAAGAAGTTTTAACTAGTATTATGGGAGAGGCAGCGACTACTAAAGCAGGACTTATTAAAATTTTTGCAAATTATAAAGAAGCCAAAGAAGAAATGGATTCTATTAAAGATGCTTTAAAAGTAGCAAGAAGCTCTGGATATGGAATTGTTTATCCAACGATTCGGGATATGAAATTAGAAACTCCAGAAATTGTAAAACAAGGTTCTAGGTACGGGGTCAAATTAAAAGCTACGGCTTCTTCGATTCATCTTATGAAAGTGGAAGTTCAATCAACTTTTGAACCAATTATTGGCAGTGAAGCTCAAAGTAAAGAGCTTATTAATTATCTTATGAAAGATTATGAAAAAGATCCTAATTCGATTTGGCAAAGTGAAATCTTTGGTAGAAGTTTGGAAGCCATTGTTCAAGAAGGTATTCAAGCAAAACTATCTATGATGCCAGATGCTACTCGTTATAAACTTTCACAAACGGTTACCAAGATTGTAAATAAAGGCGCAAATAATTTAATTGCTATTGTATTATAAAAAGAAGTGTGAAAACTTCTTTTTATATTGCAAGAATGTAGGGATTTTGTTCACTTCCGTCACCATCTGTAATAGATACCAATGTTTTTAAATATACCGAAGGCTTAATCATATCGCCATAAAAAGCCTCATCGGTAAAAAGAAGACCATCTGGGTCAATACTAAAGGTATAATAAGAATTGCCCGAAAATGGAGTTAAAGTTCTATGTGTAGTTCTTTCATATAACCAATTACCGCTATGGCACTCACTATAATTTGAATCATACCACCAATCGTACAATTCTTTTGCTAAACAGGTTTCTCTATTAGTTGTTGCGCCTCCGCTTGTTGCATATCCATAATCACTTGGATACATTAAGGCTACTTTTCCGTTCCACGTTGTTGGTCTTCCACTATACACTGTTGTTCCTCTTTCATAATTATACCAATGACTTGTCAGTCCATTACTGGAACTTGTATAATTTGCTGTTCCGCCTAACTTCCATGTTACCGTTTCTATCATTGCTTTTGCTTCATCAGCTAGTCCACTTGTTGTGAAATCAACAGTTATTACCTCTGGAGCATCAGCATGGAAATCATATTCATAATAAATGCCGGTCGTTTTATTCCAATAGGCACCATTGTTTAATAATTCTTGTAATGTGGAAGTATTCCAATTATTATCGTATAAACCATTTTCATCTAAATCATAAGCATAACCATCAATGAATTCATTTCGAATTATCTTAATTAATTTTTCTCCACCTACACCGTGCGTATCTTCACTAAATATTCCTATTATTCTCCACAATTCATCATTAAATAATACATAGTTATTAGGGTTTGCTCCTATATATCTTATATTTCCATAATCATCATATGCTAACATATCTTGGTTATTTGGATATAAGTCTTCAATTGTATCTGCTGCTGTTGGCTCTTCATCAAAATATAATGTACATTTTGTTCCCTTTGTTGTATAAGGGGCTATGGTAAAAGTTTTGGTATCACTATCATAACTTAATGTTAAATTATCAATTGCTGTTCCATCTTTATATGTACAGGTACTTTGAGTGGTATCTAAGGTATAACTTTTCGTACTATCTAACTCTTCTGCTTCTACCCCATTGATATACAAACCTACTATTTGAATATCTGGTAAAGTATAATTAATCGTTCCATTGACTAAAGGTATACTTTGTGTAACCCGATATCTTGCTCTCGTAAATGTTAATACTATTGCGCTTATTATTAGTACTGCTACGACTCCTAGTGTAATATTTTTCTTTAAATGACTTTTCTTTAAAGTTTCGAACTCCATTCTGCTTCTCTTCCTTCCATGATAAGTTTCCTAGCTTATAGTTAAATTATAAATATAGCTAGTTAAAAAGTCAAGAAAAATATCACTATATTGGCAATAATATTTTTATTTTAGCAATATGATTTATTCATCTAAAAAGAAATGAGACAATCATTAAAGGTGAAATAATTATGAATTACGGTATATATATGAAGAAAATAAGAATATTAAATGATAAGAACCAAATTGATATTGCTAAAATTTTAAATATATCAGCATATACTTATAGTCATTATGAAACGCAAGATGCTATTATTCCTTTAAAACATTTAATAAAATTTTGTGATTACTTTAAAGTATCTTTAGATTTTATCTTTAATTTTACTGATAAGATGAAATATAAAAATTTGAAAAATTATGAAACCATAACCAAAAATAACTTAAAAGTATACAGAAAATTAAATAATATAACCCAAAAGCAATTAGCAAAAGAGCTTAATATTACACAATCAGCAATTTCTGAATATGAAAAAGGACATAAAATGATTTCAACACCAGTTCTTTATTCAATCTGCCAAAAATATCATATTTCGGCGGATTATTTACTAGGTAGAATTGAAGAACCTATTTTGTTAAGCAAATAAAAAACATCAGATTTTACTTTGATGTTTTTATTATATTTTAAATATTTTATTTTTCTTTTTGACAATAATTATTGTGCCAATTATTACTAATACAATAATTATAGAAATTCCACTTACCATTCCAGTATCAGGGTTTTCAACGTCAACCTCATTATCTGGAGTTGGAACAGTGTCACCTAGTACTACTCCTTCATAATCTTCATTGGGATTAATGAGTTCAATACTAGCAGTATCATTAATTTTGCTTGTATCATCTACTTCTGGAGTTGTCTCGCTCTTTTCTATGCTTGTATAAACACGAACGGATGCTTGAGCATGTAGTTTTTCACCTAAATCAGTCCAATTCTCTCCATTCGTAGAAATATATGATACCCCGCTTGTGGCCTCAAAACTATGATATGGACTAGATGCTAATAATCCTTGCATCGCAACCGGAATATTAGCACTCATATCTTCATTTGTTTCTAATTTTATAATGATAGAAAATTTATCGGTTACATAAATATCTTGGTTAGGTATTATACTCATGTATCCAGCGTGAGATGTGGTTCCACTGGCAATTTGTTCATAATTATTTAGTGAGGCATTACTAGCATAATATACAGTATATTTGATACCTTGATTCGATGTTGCGAAAGTTACTTTGTCTATTTTTTCACTTGATGAGTTTTTCTTGGTAAAAATATTAGCAATATAGTTAGTATCTGATTTACTAGTTAAAGTGACATTGGTTCCTAAATCATCATAATAATATACTTCATCTGATACATCTAAATCGGTATTATAAAAGCCTACGATATTTGTACAAATATTAATATCATCATAAGATACATAGAAATATCCATTATCTCCCACGTTGGTGCCATAGGAATTTTTAACAATCCATGCTCCTTTTCTAGTAGCATTCTTACTGAAGCTTTCTACACTTACTGTATCATCCCATCCAACAATGGTTACGGCATGATTTGAAATATTATTTCCATTATAATAGTAATAAGCATTTTTAATATAGTTTGTATCTTTTAAGTTAAAGTAAATTGATGCTGCTAGAGCTCCATGATTTGTTAAATATTGTTTTATGGTAGAAATACTGCTTTCACTACAAGAGCCTTGAGGATTATTTAAGTAAAAAATATCATCTACATCTACAGTTGCCGTTTTATTTATCACATCTACTTGATTGATTGTTGTACTGCCTTTTAATAAATTGGTAATCGTTGTATAGGGAAGCTCGCTTTCTTTAATTGGACCCCAATAGTTTAAAACATAGGCTGCGGTATATTCTAGTTTTCCACCTTCATTAAAGTTTCTATTAAATGTTAAATAACTTGGTGTATATAATGATTTTTGAGTCATTAATTCTAGATGAGCTACACTTAAATAGTCTGTGGCAATCTTGTTTTTTAATAAATTTGATTCAATGGAAGCTAGAGTTGAAAATGCCCAGCAGTCATTACTTGTGCCTTGATTGCGAACACCTAAGACATACTCATCTTGTAATGTAAATTTTTCCATAGAATAACTGTTTGTACTACCAATTAAACTACTTTCACTCTCTTGCTTACACATGGTAGGCATTGGTGTTTTCTCTTTTTCTTCCTCACTTAAGTTTAGCCAAGCTAGATATTCATCAGAATATTCACATAATTCCAAATTAATATCGGCTGCCCTTACAGTTGATACTCCTAAGAAAATTGCTGTTAGGATTACTATTATTTTTTTCATAATCTATACACTCCTTATTCTTTACTTTGATTATATCACACCCTATTTATATTTGACATAAGTTTTACTGGCATTTACATTTTCTTGGCATTAAAAAAGATACCAACTGGTATCCCTTTAGATTAAAACATTTTCTCCACTTTCACAATGTTTATAAAAATCTTTTAAGCCAATATGAGCCTTTGGCTTTTTATATTTATAAATACATAAATAATCTAAATCCATGAATTTTAATTTATTAAATTTTTGGAATTTTTCTTTTACATCCTTTAATAAATCATATAAACTTAAATATTCATGTATTCCTTTGTTTAATTCCCAAGCATGCTCTAACCAATAAAATTTTTCTTTTTCTTCATATACTAGAAAAGTATGCGTGTATAATTTTTTGGCATCATAATAAACCATAAAATATGTATTGAATTTTAATCCTAAATTTTTACATATTAAGCGTTCTAATTCTACTTGATCATAACAAACTCCAACCTTATTTTCTATTACTTCTTCTGGTTTTTGCAAAACATATTTCTTTTTAAACCCTTTTTCGGTGTTGATATAAATATTTTTATCTATGTCTACCCAACCATACTCAATATTTTCTAAAAAATTCATTAGATCCATAACATTGTTAATTTGCTCCATTTTTACTCCACCTAGATGCTATTATATCAAATTATATGGGGATTTGGCAAATAAATTAAAACATTTTTATGGCAATCGCATAAAAAAATAACTTGACAAAAGCTAAAAATAATAGACTTTTTATAAAATATCTATTATTC
>CALVQS010000033.1 GCA_944358165.1 uncultured Bacilli bacterium
AAATCTTGGCTATAAATATTCTGATATCTACTGTTAAGACAAATTTTTAAAAAATTCCTTTTCTTAGCTTGTTTTCAGCATGCTTATTTTTATTAATTCCATTGTCAAAGATCGTTTTTTCTATCCTTTTTTGATAGATTTATATCAAGATTTTCATCTTAATATCATTTTCTTCTAGTGCCTCTCGTTTTCCATAAAACTTTTCACACTATCTATTAAAATAATAGTAACACATAAAAAAAAGAAAGTCAATCACTCTGCCAACATTTTCTAAGATTTTACTTTTTCGTTGCACCAACGAATAAATTTTATAAACTAAAACCACTATATTCTACTATTGCTAAAAATACTTCTAATTTATCAGCAAGTTCTTTTTATGCTCTATCAAATTACATGCATTCTTAACTTCTAATATTTTAAAATTAAATATTCCCAATGTTAGTCATCATTTAAAACACGATAATGTTTCATAAATAATCATTCTTATTCATTGATTTCATAATAATAAGAAGCTTCAACACCTTTAAAAATATTTTCTAAACTAAAATCATCCGTTAAATTATTTTTAATTAAAGTTTTAATTTCTAAAGTATTAATAGGACTTCTTTCCATAGCTTGCAAATATAATTTTTTATCTATATTTTTCCAATCGACAACTTTATTTAAATTTTTCTTCAACATTAAATCAAACCAAATCCTCATACTTCTTCCATTACCCTCTAAAAATGGATGAGCAATATTCATTTCAACATATTTATCTATAATATCATCTAAGTTATCTTCCTTCATTCCTTCAATTTTATTAAGCATATCTTCCAAATATAAAGAATTGCCAAATCGAAAATTTCCTTTAGAAATATTAACTTTTCGAATTTCCCCAGCAAAATCATATAACCCGTCAAACAAATATTTATGGATTTGTTGCAGCCCCTTTATAGTCCCAATCTCAATCTGATTAATATCTCCACTTAAAAATAATTGTTTTGCTTTTTCCAAACTTCTAGAATCTAATTCATTCATAATAATTCTCAATCCCATCATATAAAAAAACAACTCATCTTAAAAGACGAATTGTAATAAACATCTGGCAGGGGATGAGAGAATCGAACTCCCAACTAAAGTTTTGGAGACTCCTATTATACCATTTAACTAATCCCCTAAATCTCTTTCAAGATAAAACAATTATATCATAATTAATTACAATTTAAAAGCATTTTCATATAATAAAATAGGTGATTTTATTATGTTAGTAAATTATACAACCAAAGAACTTGATTTACTTGCCAGAATTATGCGTGCAGAAGCTCAAACAGAAGGAGATTTAGGTATGCTTATGGTTGGAAATGTGGTAGTAAATAGAGTAATTGCCAACTGTTATACCTTTAAAAACATTGATAGTATTACAGATGCTATTTATCAAGCAAATCAATTTGTTGGTATTAATTCTTCCCTTTTTCAAGGATCTGCCACAACCATAGAAAAAAATTTAGCAGAAAGAATTCTACGTGGAGAATATTATTATCCCGCAACACATTCTTTATGGTTTTATGCACCAGGAAATAGCTCATGCACAAGTTATTGGTATGACCAACCACTCGCTGGAAAATACAAAAATCATTGCTTTTATCGTCCTGAAAGTGGTAAATGTCCAGAATTATATTAAAAAGGTCCAAATTTGAAGTGTACCCCGTAAAATGGACAATAAAATAAAAGACACTTCAATAAAAAGGGCTTATGTTATAAACTGATATCTGAAAGGAGATATCAGTTTTATGATTAATGAAAAAGAATTATCTTTAAATAAAATATTAAATAAGATTTTATTATTAGAAGAGGAAATATCAAGTATTATAACTACATATTATATTGAAACACCTCTTAATATTAATGGTAGAATTATTCAAATGAGTTTATTTGATTTAATGCAATCAATTATATATGATTATAAACATATAGTTCTTAAAGAATTCCATAAAGAGTATGATTAACTCTTTTTTAATGGGTAAACACCTGTTATTGAATACTCATAATATTCTTTTGGTGTAAGCTTAGCAAGTCCCCATTGCGGCCTTTCGTTATTGTAATAATACATGTAATCATCTATTACTTTTACTACATCATCAAACGTTTCACAATTATCTAAATTTATTTCATCTTTCATATGTCCAAAAAATGATTCTTTAGGAGCATTATCCCAACAGTTAGCTTTTCTAGACATTGATTGTCTTAAATTATAATTTTTAAGTAATTCTTGAAATAAAATTGCTTTATAATGTGTTCCTTGATCTGAATGAATTAAACTATCAGTTTTTAGTTCGCTTTTATGATTGTCTATTAACCTATTTATTGTTTCTAAGACGAAATCTTCTTCCAATGTAATACTTACTACATAAGCCAATATTTCTTTTGTATAAGCATCTTTTATAGAAGATAGATAACATTTTAAATGTTTTCCATAGTATAAATAAGTTATGTCTGTAAGTAACACTACTCTTGGACCATATTCTCTGAATTTTCTTTCTAATAAATTTGGTGCCACAGTTGATTCTTCTATTGCTTTTAACATTTGCTTATATGGCTTAGGTTTTCTTATTGGACAAAAAAGTCCAAATTTTTTCATTAATCTACGAACTTTTTTTAAATTCATGGGGTGTCCATCATGAGCTAAGATCATAGTTATAGTTCTAGCTCCTTTTTTAATTTCTTTCCTTTTATATACTTCTAAAATAAGTTCAAAATCTTTTTTATCTTGTATTTCTTTAGGGTTTATATCCTTATTTTTTTCTCTATTTTCATAAGAGTAATAACCTGATCTAGACACTCCAGCCAATTCACATAGTTTACTTATATTAAGGTACCCTTGATTTTCAATTATTACTTCATGTATCATTTGGTATCGTTCTTGTATTGTGATATCTTCTGCTTTTTTTGATTTGCCAAAAATTCCATTTTTTTTAATAAGTCATTCTCTGCTTTTAACATTAAATTTTCGTGTTTTAAAAATTCTATTTCTTCATCTTTAGATAAAACTTTCTCTTTCTCTTTTTTAGGCCTACCTGTGGCTTTTTTACCACGATTATCAATTAATAATTCATTGTTTTTAACTTTCTTCTTTATACGTCTAGAAAACGTTTTGATTCTTTCAGGGCCAAGAATATATGGGTTAAATCCATTTTCAATAAATATCCTTGTAGGTCCTTTTCCTTTCTTTGTTTCCTCTACAAACAGTTTTTTAAACTCATCAGCATAACTTATACATTTATAAGAAACATTTTTAACATATTTATTTTTCTTTAACTCCTTAATGTCCTCTTCAGATAAATAATTTTTTATCATTACTAATCACCTCAAAAATAATATAACAACAAAAAATCATAAAATCAATGCGACTTTATGATCTTATAAGTGCCTTTTTTTAAACTGTCCGAATTATGGGGTACAGTTCAATTTAGGCCTTTATTTTTTATCTGTGGAACCAAAGCCACCTGTTCTTATTCCACTTGCATGATCATCGTCACATACAAGATATTTTTGAAAGATTGCTTGACCAATCGCATCACCTTTATGAATAACAAGCTCATGATCTAAAAAATTATAAAATTGAAAATAAAAATGTCCGTCATTATCACAATTACCATAATAATCATGATCAATAATCCCAACATCATTTGCCATAACAAGACCCTTTTTAGGGCCACTACTACGATTTACAAGCATCAAATACTCATCTTCACCACAATAAGCTTTCAATCCAGTCGGAATTAAAGTAGGTTTTTCTCCTAACTTAAACGGTGGAATCACTACATCACTAGCAGCAAAAACATCATACCCAGCCGAATATTTTGTCTTTCGAACTGGTAAATGAATATCTTGATCTTCATATCCTTTTACAATCTCAAATCCTCTTTGTCGCATAATCTTCACCATAAAAATTATATCAAAAAAATAACTTAATAAAAAGTTATTTTTAAGGAATTACTAAAATTTGACCGATCGATAATAAATCACTTGATAGTCCATTCGCACTTTTTAAGGCATTAACACTAACCCCATAAGTAGTAGCAATTTTCCATAAACTATCACCTGATTTTACTGTATAAGTTCTAGTAGTTCCCGTAACAGTTGGAATTATAAGCTCTTCACCAATAGTAAGCAAATTAGAGCTTTTACCATTTGCACTTTTCAATTCATCTACACTAATACCATATTTACGTGCAATACTATATAAAGTATCACCAAGCTTAACAACATAAGTATTAGATGGACTAGATGAACCATTATTATCACTATTGCTTACCTTTAAAACTTGACCAATACTCAAAATATTACTAGTTAAATTATTTAAACTTTTAAGATCACTAACACTCATACCGTATTTATTCGCAATACTATACAAAGTATCACCTGATTTTACTGTATAAGTATCTAAAGTAGAAGCACTTTCATTTTTTACAGTTAATTGCTGGCCAATACTTAAAACATCGCTAGTAAGATTATTTAAATTCTTAAGTTCATTTACCGTCATTCCATACTTATTAGCTATGCTATACAAAGTGTCACCACTTTTTACGACATAAATATTTTCATCTGGAGTATCTACACTTTCTACTTCTGGAATAACAAGTGTCATTCCAATCGTTAATGTATTATTAGTTAAATTATTCTGAACTTTTAACTCATCTACACTAACTCCATATTTTTTTGCAATACCATATAAAGTATCACCACTCTTTACCACATAATAATTGCCTTCCGCACCTTCTGGTGGAACATAAGCAACACCTATATAATCCGCTAAAGCTCGAACAACTGCCTCTGCTAGTTCTTCCCAGTTATTCTTTATTTGATTTACATCATCTCCAGTAGAATCTAAAAAACCATACTCAACAATAATAGATTCATTATTTGGAGTTTCTCTTAACATATAATAATAATCTTTACTTGAATTACTTGGAAGTCTTCTTTGATAATATTTTCGAACGTTTTGACCAGATTTAATAAATTCACTAGCAATTTTACTTGATAATGTATCACTATTTCTTAAAGCATAAATAATTTCAGCACCATCACCACCACCAGCATTAATGTGATTAGACACTAATATAACATCACTACCTGTACCAAAGAGATTTTGAGCAGTCTTTGGTCTAGTATTAGAATCTAACGTAACATCACTATCTCTTGTTAAAGCATTTTCAACACCTAATTCGGATAAACGATTCGCCATATACTCACTAATTAACAAAGTATAATCTTTCTCAACAATTCCATTTGCACTAGCCCCAGGATCTTCTCCACCATGCCCTGGATCAATGACCACTTTCTTTGCCATAAACATCCTCCTCTAAAGTATTTTATGACAAAAATGAGAATAAGAAACAATTTATTAATAAATATATTCTTCATTTTCATTATTTGAATCATCTAAAGTACCATAAAACAAATCATCCGCATCATACATTCATCCAAATTATACATTTTAAAAATTATAAACTTAGGAAACGGCTCATACTAAAAACAAAAAAAAGCACCCAAAGGTACTCTTATTTATCATATTTTATAACAACATGTCTATTTGGTTCTTCGCCAACACTTTCTGTCTTAACGCCTTTAAAATCCGTTAAAACATTATGAACAATTCTCCTTTCATAAGAATTCATATTATCCATTTCAACATCTGTTTTCGTTCGAACTACATCACGAGCTAAATTCTTTGCTAAACGTTCTAATCTCTTAATTTGTCTTTCTTTATAATCCTCAACATCCAAAATAATCTTTGGACCATTAAAAGTAACATTTTTAATAAATTGTCTAGCAAGAGTAGTTAGTGCTTCTAAATTAGCTCCATTCCTACCAATCACAACAGGATTATTAGATGTATACATTTTAATCGTTGTAACCTCATCTTTAGTTGTAACTTCAAAAGAAACTTCAAGTCCCATGCCATTTAAAATTCCTTTTAAATACTCTTGAACATCACTTAGAATATCAGACTTTAAAAAGCCCTGACATTCATAAGTAACCCCTTTAAATAATCCACCCTTTATTTCTTTAAAAGAAGAAACGACTTCTTCTTCACTTGCCTGAAGTTCCTCCAAAACTTCTTTTAAAGCTTCTTCTTTTGTTTTTGCTTGCTTTTTTACTACATTCATGACTATTTTCCTTTCTTTTTATCTTTATGATCCTTTTTCTTTTTATCCTTTTTATTAGGAATAATAATTTGATCCTTTTTTTCATCTCTTTCATCTATTTTTTTGAAGATGAAATTTTGAAGAACGACAAATCCATTCGTTGCAATCCAATATAAAGCAATCGCTGTTGACAAATATAAAGATGCAACTGAAATCATAATAATCATAAACTTAAAGATAAACTGCATTTGTCTTTCCATATCTTGATTACCCGTTTGTGTAGTCGACATAGAATTTCGAAAAGACAAATAAGTAGTTAAAATAATCAAAGCAATAATAATGAGATAAGCCCATTGATGATATTCAAACAATCCTTTAATTGGCGTTTGACCTAAAGTAAGTCCTAAAAAAGTATCTTCAAAAATCGCTGGTGTACGATTAATCGCTTGTAAAAAAGCAAAGAATAGAGGAAGTTGAATAAACGCAAGTAAACAACTACCAAAAGGACTAATATTATATTTCTTATAGACTAACATCATTTCTTGTGATTTTTGAAGCATAGCTTCATTATCATTTTTACCAGCATATTTCTTTTCAATTCTAGCAATCTCTGGTTGGGCTTTTTTCATATTACTAGATTGTTTCATTGTTTTTCTAGAAATTGGCATTAAAATAAGACGAATAGCTAACCCAATTAAAATAACAGATAAACCAAAGCTATTAATTAGATAACCTAATTTTAGAATTAAGAATGATAGAGGCTTAACAAAAATACCTTCCCAAATTCCATCTGCTTCATTACTAGATAAGTGAAATTCACTACACATTGGTAAATCATCATATTTAATCTTTGTTTGATCTCCATATTCTTGATATAAAGCATCTAATTCTTGATCTTCTGGTTTACATAAAATATCTTTTTGAAGAATCTGTCCTGTATTTTCATATTCAACCGGTTTTCCTTCATCATCAACGATATAATTACTATTTCCACAGGCAGTTAAAGAAAATACAAATAATATCAAAATTCCAATTTTAATTTTTTTCATTAGAAAATCCTTTCTTAATTAACTGAACAAAATCTTGTTCCATTTGAGAATAACTAAAATCTTTTATTCCCTTTCTTATCATTATAATATAATTCTTTGAATTTGCAAACAAGTTTTTATTATGATCAATCAAACTTCGAACTTGTCTTTTCACTTTATTTCTTAAAACAGCATTTCCAAACTTCTTACTAACAGCTATACCAAACTTAGGATAATTAGAGTCACTATCCTTATAATATATATTATAGCCATAGCTTTTTAAACACTTTCCTGTATTAATTATATCATTAAATTCTTGATTTTTCTTCACAACTTCGTATTTTTTCATCTAAATCCCATCCTAAATTAACCAAAGAAAAAAAATACCACTACAAAAAGTGGCTACTTACATAAAACTTTACGACCTTTTTTACGTCTGTTTTTTAAAATATTTGACTCTTTTCTAGCAAAAAATCCATGTTTCTTTGCTTTTTTACGATTATTAGGTTGAAATGTACTTTTCATTTGTAGCACCTCCTTAAAAATTCAAGTGGTTTAATTATAATATTTTCTAAGCTTTAAGTCAAGTTTTTTTAAGGAAAAACAAGAAATCCACAATTTATTAACTTTTAATTCACACAAATAAAATCCAAAAAAATATTAAAAGAAAATTATCAACACCATTTTTCCCTTTAATTGTGAATAACAAGCGAGTTACTAACATTCATGAAATTTACTAAAAAGTCCGAACCAACCAGCCTTGCGTATCAAAAAATGATAGTTATCCACATTATCCACAATTTGAGCTAAAAATTCTTATGTGAATAAAAATTAAAAATAATCAAAAATTTGTGGATAGTGTTGATAAATGCTTTAAAATAAGGTATTATAAGGGCTAAAGCGTGTGGATAACATGTGGATAAAAATTTTTGTAATTTTAGACTTTCAATTATAAAAAAAATGCGATACAATTAATGTGTTAAAAAGTTCAGACTGTGGGGTGAGGTTAAAGTTGGGAAAAGAAGAACTATTAAAGAAATTCCTTGATGAAATCTATAAAGAAATTAATCCAGCATCCTATAATGCTTGGTTCCATGATTTAGAAATCATAAACTTAACAGATGAAAAAATAACTTTTAAAGTACCCATGGAAATTCATAAAAAAATGCTTGGAGATAACTACTATTCTTTAATTGAAAAAACTCTAGCAAAAATTACCAATATAAATTATGATATTGAATTTATTTTAGAGAGTGACTTAGAAGAAACACCTGCTCCAGTTGTTGATAACAAAGAAGTTACAAACAATAATAGAGAAACAAATCTAAACCCAGATTTAAATTTTGATAACTTTGTAGTAGGAGATACCAACAGACTTGCCAAAGTAGCAGCGATGGCTGTTGCCGAAGCTCCCGGAAGAATCCACAATCCTTTATTTATATATGGAAAAAGTGGTCTTGGTAAAACTCATTTAATGCATGCGATTGGAAATTATATTACACAAAACTCCAATCGAAAAGTATTATATTGTACCTGTGACGAATTTATGAATGAATATACAAATATAGCAAATCCAGATAACAGTAAAAATACGATTGAATATGCGAATAACTTTAAAAATAAATACCGGAATGTTGATGTTTTAATCATTGATGATATCCAATATTTAGTTGGTGCTGAAAAAACTCAACAAGAATTCTTCAATACCTTTAATTACCTGCACCAATCAAATAAACAAATTATTATCAGTAGTGACCGTTCGCCAGAGGATCTAAAAATTCTCGAAGAGCGACTTCGTTCCAGATTTATGTGGGGCCTACCAGTAGATATTTATCCTCCTGATTTTGACTTAAGATGTCGAATTATTAGGAAAAAAATAGAAAATAGTAGCATTGCCAATCTAATAAAAGAAGAAAGCATCGAATATATTGCAAATGCTTGTCCAAACGATATAAGATTTCTAGAAGGAGCAATCAACCGATTAATGGCCTATACAGCAATGATTGTTCCCAAAACCATTGATTTAGAATTTACCTGTGAAGCCCTAAAAGATTTTGTTAATAAAAACATTTATTCCAACAATAATATTACCAAAATCCAAAAGGCAGTCGCGGATCACTACAATATTACCGTTGATGATTTAAAAGGAAAGAAAAGAAGCAACAAAGTAGCTCATCCAAGACAACTAGCCATGTACTTATGTCGAAAAGAAACCGATGAAACATTCCCAAGAATTGGCTTAGAATTTGGAGGAAGAGACCATTCAACCGTCATATTTGCTTGTGATAAGATTGAACAAGAATTAGAAAAAAATAAAGAGTTAGAACAGACAATTAAAGAAATCAAAGCCAAGTTGTAAATAACTTGTTACAAAAATGTTTATAAACATCTAGTTATAAACAATAAAAAAAGAGAAAAAGAAGCATAAATAAAGACAAAAATCGACTTACAAACATTATCAACACTATTATAAATATTAATAATTTTTAGAAAGAAGGAATGAATATGAAATTTACAATCGAAAAAAGTGTTATTTTAGAAGGACTAAGTAATGTAACAAGAGCAATATCAACGAAAAACGTAATTCCCGTATTAAACGGAATTAAATTTGAATTAACAAACAATGGTTTATATTTAACGGCAAGTGATTCAGAACTAACAATCAAAGTTTTAATTGAAGCAAAAGACATTAAACAAATCTCTAGTTTAGGAGGAATCATTATTCAAAGTAAATATATCCTAGATATTGTAAGAAAAATGCCTAGTGATTTAATTAACTTTGAAGTAATTGATGGTCTAAAAATCAAGATTTATACAGAAAATAACCAATACAACTTAAACTGTCTAGATATTAATGATTACCCTGATGTAAAACTAGAAGAAAACAAAGATCCCATTATTATTAATGGAGAAGTATTTAAAACAATCATTAATCAAACCGTATTTGCTATATCAAACCAAGAATTACGTCCAATTTTAACTGGTGTAAACTTTAAGTTTATAAAAGACGTATTAGAAACCGTAGCAACCGATTCCTATCGTCTAGCCAAGAAAAATATCAAACTTCAAACCCCAGTTGAAAAAGATGTCGAAATCGTTATTCCTGGAAAAAATATTATGGAATTAGAACGAATTATAACGGATGACAGCGATATTGAAATGCATATTTTCAATAATAAAGTATTATTTAAATACAAAAATATCAATTTCCAAACCAACTTATTAAGTGGAAATTATCCAAATACATCAAATTTAATCCCAAGTGAGTTTGCTTATATTGTAAAAGTAAATAAAAAAGACTTTAATGATGCAATCGATCGAGCAGCCTTACTAACACAAGGAAAAGATAAAAATATTGTTAAAATGACACTAGATAACACCAAAATGATAATTAATTCTTATGCCTCAGAAATAGGTAAAGTAGAAGAACAACTAATGGTTGAAACAAACAACAAAGATCATCTAGAAATATCTTTTTCTTCAAAATACATGTTAGAAGCTATTAAAACACTTCAAGAAGAAGAAATATTATTATTATTAAATAGTGATGTAAAGCCAATTATCATCAAAGCTTTAACGGATGAATCTCTAATTCAATTAATTTTACCAATAAAAACTTACTAAAATCAGCCGTTCGACACGGTTTGACAAAAAAACTCCTTTTCATGTGATATAACATTACATGAAAGGGGGCATTGGTATGCCGTATATAATTAATGAAAAAACGCTTGCTCTAAAAAGAGAAGCAAAACAAACCAAAATATTGGAGTTAAGTAAAGAAAAAGTAGTAAAGGAGCCTTTAAAAGAAATTATAGAATACAACTGTAACATAAATGGTTCCACTTTTGAAGGACGAAGGAGAGGAAGTTCCTATTTAATTGGAGCATCCTACAAACCACCAATTATCCTAGATGAAGTAAAAGAAATCATATTGATTCCCACGCATTCCAGTCAAAATCAAAATTGTGTGTGGTTAGTATTAGAAAACATTCAAAAATACTACATAAATCCTCATCATGAAGTAACAGTAATCTTCAAAAACGGTCAAAAACTAGACTTAAACGTGAGTTATGCTAATTTTGATAAACAAGTCTTAAGAGCGGCCCGTCTAGAATCCTCATTAAGAGGCCGAAAACACAAAAAATACCTTTAAAAAGGTCTTTTTTTATGGTATAATGTTATTAGGTATAGGAGTACGATTATACCATTAATTTTTATCTATCAACAAAGTAGGGGCTAAAAAATGGAAATTAGTAGTTTAAAGTTATTAAATTTTCGTAATTATGAATCATTAGAATTAAAGTTCTCACCCAAAGTAAATTTAATCTATGGTAATAATGGTATGGGAAAAACCAATATAGTAGAAGCGATCTACATGTTAGGTCTAACCAAAACATTTCGTTCCAATAATGATACTATAGTAATTAAAAGAGGCAAAAATATTGCCAAAATAGAGGGAATAATAAAAGATAAGATTCTAAACAATTACAAAATAATAATAAGTAATGCTGGTAAAAGAATTAAAATTGATAATAACAAAATAGTAAAAATAAGTGATTA
>CALVQS010000034.1 GCA_944358165.1 uncultured Bacilli bacterium
TTCATTTATTGAAATTTTTAAACTTAGTAAGGAGGTTTCTAGGGAATCATTTAGTTCAATTTCATTCACACCATTTACTTTTAAATCATTTAAATTCATATAAATTTCCTTTCTAAAAATGCTACAATTATTTATATGAAATTTAATACTTGATAAGTGCTAGCAAAAAAAGAAAGTTTATTTCTAAACTCTCTTTGTTACAATACCAGCTTCATGGCCATTTAAATCAAAAGTTTTTTCTAGTTTTTCATCAAAAGTTATTTCGGTTGCTAATGTTTCACTCATAATGTAATCTTTAAAATTATTTACTGCCTTTTTAATATCTTCATCACCATTATAGGTAATTGTTATACGATCAATGACATTATAATCTTCTGTTTTACGAATGTTTTGAACTTTTGATACAAATTCTCTTGCTATTCCTTCACTAATTAATTCTTCCGTACGTACGGTATTTAAAATAACAAATAAATTATTTTCCATACCTACATTGTATCCTTCTTTGGCATTGATTCTTATATCTGTATAACTTGAATCAATTTCATAATCTGTATCATCAATGGTTATATGTATGGTTTTTCCATTATTTAGACAAGCTACTTCTTCGTCGGTAAGTCCCTCTAGAAGTTCACTAAATACTTTGATATTTGCCCCAAAGATCGGACCTGCTACTTTGAAGTTTGGTTTTACATAGAAACTCATATATTTATTTAATTCATTGGTGAATATTACTTTCTTTACATTTAATTCTTCTAAAATTAAATCTTTTAAATCACCAATTACATCTTTTATATCTACGTTTAATAAACATTCTGATAATGGTTCTCTTACCTTTATTTTTGCTTCTTCACGAATGTTTCTACCAATACTAATTAAAGTTCTTACCGTATCCATTTTTTCTTCTAGCGCTTCATTAATATATTCGGTATTGTATTTAGGGAATGTGGCAATATGGACGGACTCTGCACCTGTTAAGTTTCGATATAATTCTTCACTTAAATAAGGGATTACTGGAGCAATCATTTTTGATAAACCAACTAATACTTCATAAGTTGTTCGATATACTGCTTTTTTAGAATTATTTAACTCACTTCCCCAGAAACGATTTCTATTTCTTCTAATGTACCAATTTGATAAATCTTCTGATACAAAGTTGGTTATTTTTTTAACAACTTTATTTAAGTCATATTCTTCGTATGATTCAGTAACATATTTTAGTAAATTATGATATTTTGATAATAACCATTTATCTATTTCTTCTAAATCTTCATATTCTACTTTACAATCCTCTATATCAATATGGTCGGTATTGGCATATAAAGCAAAGAAATTATAGGTGTTTCTTAATGGATTAAAGAATTTGGAATATACTTCTTTTAGACCATCTTCATCAAATTTAATTGGTGTCCATACTGGAGAAGTGTATGGTAAATAAAAGCGGATTGTATCAACGCCAAAGTGTTCCATCAAACTAAACGGTTCAATCGCATTTCCTTTGGATTTATGCATCTTTTTACCATATTTATCTAGCAAAAGTTCATTTACTAAAACATTCTTATATGGGCTTACTCCTTTTATGAAAGTCGCAATAACAATTAGAGAATAGAACCAACCTCTTGTTTGATCAATTCCTTCACAAATAAAGTCTGCTGGAAATTGATTTTCAAAGATATCCATATTTTCAAATGGGTAATGATATTGTGCAAAAGGCATAGATCCTGAATCAAACCAACAATCTATTACTTCTGGAGTACGACTCATTAGTTTACCACACTTTGGACATTTGATATGAACATCATCAACATATGGACGGTGTAAATCAATCGTCTCATCAATTTCTTCTACGGCTTTTTCTACTAGTTCCGCACGTGAACCAATCATATTCATAAATCCACATTCGCATCTCCATAGTGGTAACGGTGTTCCCCAATAACGACTTCTGGAAATAGCCCAGTCATTTAAGTTCTCTAACCAATTTCCAAATCTTTTTTCACCAACATATTCTGGATACCAATTTACTTTTTTGTTATTTTCAACAATTTTATCTTTTATTTTGGTAACTTCTAAGTAATAGCTTGGTTTTGAATAATAGATTAATGGTGTATTACAACGCCAACAATGTGGATAGTTGTGTTTCATATGAATTTTTTTGAATAATTTGTTGTTTTCTTTTAAGTATTTGATTACTTCTTTATCGGCTTCAAATACATTCATACCTTTCCATAAACCGTCTGTGTAACATCCATCATCCCCTACTGGGTTTAATACTGGTAAGTTATAACGTCTTCCTACTTCATAGTCATCTGCACCAAATGCAGGAGCAATATGAACAATGCCGGTTCCATCTTCCATGGTTACATAAGTATCACAAGTTACATAAAATGCTTTTTTATTAACGGTTAAGCTTGGTATTAACTGTTCATACCCAACATTTTCTAAAGTGCTTCCTTTAAACGTGTCTAAAACAGTATAATCTTCGCCTAACACACTCGTTGCTAATTTTTCAGCGATAATAAATTTGTATCCTTTTGATTCTACACGAACATAGTTTTCGTCAGGATTTACACATAAAGCAACATTGGAAATCAGTGTCCATGGAGTCGTTGTCCATACTAAGAAATATTCATCTGCATCAATTCTTTTAAAAGGAATAATGACTGTATCTACATCAATTTCCTTGTATCCTTGTTGAACTTCATGAGAAGCAAGACCGGTTCCACATCTTGGGCAATATGGAAGAATCTTTAAGCCTTCATAAAAGAGTCCTTCATCAAAAAATTTCTTTAAAATCCACCATTCTGTTTCAATATAATCATTATCATAGGTTATGTATGGATGCTCTAAATCAATAAACTGGCCCATTTCTTTGGTAAGTCTTGAGAAGGCATCTTCATTTTCCCATACCGTTTCCCGACATTTTTGGTTAAATTCCTTAATTCCATATTTTTCAATGTCGCCCTTACCGGTAAACCCAAGCTTCTTTTCCACTTGAACTTCTACTGGTAAGCCATGAGTATCCCAACCTATTTTTCTTAATACTCGATATCCTTGCATTGTTTTGTATTTGCAAAAAGTGTCCTTTAAGAATTTTGCTACCATATGATGCAATCCTGGCATTCCATTTGCTGTTGCAGGTCCATCATAAAAAACAAAGTTATTGTTTTTATCTCTGGTTTCAATACTTCTTTTTAAAATATCAATCTTATCCCAGTAATCCCTTATATCCTTTTCTACTAAATTTACATTTCGTTTGTCTAAATCTTTAAAATCTTTCATAAATCCTCCTTCTAAACATAAAAAAGGTAGCACCAAAGGGTGCAATATTTGCACGGTACCACCTTTTTCTTTTACTCTTTCTTTTTAACGCAAAGTTACGTAATATTTTACTTTATTCAAATATTCGACTCCCAAGTGATCTTTTAAAAGTAACATTGCTAATTTCCACCAACCATTAGCTCTCTTGTAAATTATGCTTTTAAACGTCTTGTTCTTCGTCTGTATCATTTAAGTAGTTAAGAGAAAACATTGCTGTTAAGGCTTCTATTATGTTTTCATCTTCTACATCTTCGGTAAATAACTCACCATTTTCATTTATTTCTTTTAAATATTTATATTCTTCTTTTGGCATTTCATTCTCATCAATTTCTACACAATATAAATATTTATCATGATTAAATTCCGTCGTATCTAACACCATATACTCTACATTATCTTCTAATGTAATAATATCCTCTTTATTCATTATCGGCTCCTTTTAGTTATACTTATTTGATTCATAAAGTTTGCAACATCACTTCTCGCTTGTACTTCTTCTTCATAAACGCTCATATCATATTTGCTTAAATCTATTCCTGTATTATCAAATACTTGTTCTTGATATACTTTTGCTTTTTCTTTGTCGCCAGATTTTATTGCATCGATATAATTGTCAGTTCTTGCTAGCTCTAGACTTTTATCTGTAATTTGAGACATAATTTCGTCATCAGTGGGAATGGCTACTGTTACTGGCTTTGGTTCTTCAAAAGATGCCACTGGTGTTTCTAATGGTTTTATCTCTTCTGGAACTTCTTCTAATATAATCGGTTCTTCACTCAAACGATTAAACCTTTCATTAATTCGTTTTTCAGCCTCTTTTTGCTCATCATCAATAGCTTTTTGAACATTTTCAGTAATTTTTGCAAAAGTTTTTTCGTCAACCGGTTGTTCACTCTCTTGATTTAATCTCATTTGGGCATTTACTGCTTCTTTATTTAATTCCATATTTTTTGCATCAGTTGCATATGCTAGATTTTCTGTAAAGGCCGATGCTTTGTCTGCTAGAGTTCTACTTAAATCTTTGCTCTTACTTATTAAGTTTTCGCCTAAATCCAAGATTTTTCTAGCAACATTTTTACGGTTTGGATCTGGAAGTCTATTTTCTTTTGGGCCGTTTAGTCCTTTTACAATTCCAGTTATACCTACTCCTAATACTCCAAGATTCGCAGCAGCGCTAACCCAAGCAGTGAAAGCATGAGTGGCAGCTACATTCAAATTTAATTCTCCTAAAGTTAAGCCAAATGTATTTATAATAGTACTATTTATAGATCCTAATATTCCAGATAATGCTGGATTTGCCATAGCAAGACAACTATTTGCATATACTAGTGTTGGTCCTAAAGTTGATAATGCATAGAGTACAGCAATCGTAGATAAACCAACAATTGCTACCTTTTTTCCGTTTTTCTTCCACCAATCCGGATCTTTGGCTTTTCGAATAGCTTTGACAACGCTTCTTTTTAAGTTTTCTTTTTCTTTAGTATCTTTGGAAACTGATATGTTAATAGGAGATTCTGTAGATACTTGCAAAGATTTATCTGGACTTATCGGAGAAAAAACTGGTTCATTTGAAGCTTCATAATTTGTTCCTAAAATCGATTCTTCTTCTATCATATCAGGGGTATTTTTTAAATTTGCTAATTCTTCTATTATTTTTCTGTATTCTGCTTCGTTTTCTTTATTAATCATTGCACCATTTACTTCTACTAATTCTTTATTTTCATCGACATTCATTAAGGTATCTAATTGCTTTCTAATTAAACTTGCTTTTTCAGGATTATTATTTTCTCCGGATTTTTTTAGTTCTTGAATGTCATTTTGAATTTGAGCTAAAATTGGAGCATTTTGTTTTTTAATATCTTCTAAATCTAGTGTTTTTGTTGGCGCAAAGTATTTCGTTTTAGAAAGTAATTCCTTGTATTTTGGATAAAGATCATAAGATACGTTGCCACCAGCACTAATTGTTATTAAGTTTTCTTTGGAATTTTCTAATATTTTAATAATCTCAGTAACATTTCGATATTCTTCTTCGTCTTCTTTTAAAATAATCGTATCCCCTACTTGAGCAACAGGAATATTATATTTTCCAACATAATGATTAAACTTATTTTCAATTTCATTTAAGTAGGCTTGTAATTTAGAAATTAAAACTTCATTTTCTTGTATCATTTTTAATTCCGGATTATCTTTTTCAAAAAAAGCTGTTTTTCTTAATAATTGGATGAAAGCTTGGCGATCCGCTCCGTTTACATAAGCAATATTCCATACAGGAGTTAAAGCAAAATCTTGATTTTGAGCTTTGTTTAAATATTGACTTATCTTTATTAAATTATCATATTCTAGTTGATCACTCGGTAAATTTTCTTCTGCTATTTTTGCTCTTAAACGATCTAATTCTTCAGAAATCTTTTTTAATAATGCACTATTTACTTCTTTAGGGCTTTCTACTTTTTGTGTTTTTTCTTCTTTAATGATAGGCTCTGCTAATTTAAATAAATCTAATTTTGATAAATGCTCTTTTATGATTTCCTCTTGACTTGGATTTACACAAAGAACATTATTTACAACGATAATTTGTTCTTGATCATTTACGTTTTCAAGAATTTTAGAAATAGCAAATAAAGTTTTGTAGGTTTCTTCGTCTTTTTTTAGAACTGTTACATTCCAAGGTGCTCCAAGAATAGATGCTTCTGTACCAAATGAAGTATTTAAGTAACTTTCTTTTAAGAAGTTCATTTCTTCTTCTATAATTTTTTTAACTTCTTCGTTTACTTTATTTTTGATTTCAATAATGCTGTTTTTTAAAATGGTTTCATTTTCTAATATTTCTTTTAGTTCATTAGTTATTTTTTCTAATTCTTGTGCGTTTGATACACTTTTAATTTTATTTTCAGCTTCTTGTTTTTTTCTAGTGTTTTCACTTATTGCTTTATTTAAAGCATCTAATCTTTCTAACTCGCTTTGATTTAATGATAAATCATGAGCTCTTGATATTATGTGCTCTGCTTCATCCCTCGCTACTTCATCAGAAAGGTCATAATATACCTCTTTTAAATAATCATCATTATTAACGGTTACATTATTTTTTAACATATAGTAAAATCGGGCATTGGCTTTAAATTCATCTGTGCGTCCTTTTTTTACCCTAATTCTTGTGCCAGGAATATTTTCTAGACTACTCTCTGGTAAATTTTCAGCTTCTTTTATCATTTCTAATAACGAGCTTTTAAATGATTCTTCATTCATACTAGTTTTCCCTACTTTCACACACAAAAATATTTATAAAATTCTATATCATTATAACATAGTTTTGGTAGATAAGCAATTGTATTTTCACCTCTTTTATGTTATCATATTAAAGAGTAGAAAGAGGTTAAATATGAATCCAAATATATTTAGAGAGTATGATATTCGGGGAGTTTATCCTACCGAAATTAATGAAACCGTTGCTTATACAATTGGCAGAAGTTATGGTAGCTATCTAAGAGAAAAATTAAATCAAACAACTTGCATTGTTTCTTATGATAATCGGGTTAGTTCGCCTTCGCTTGCTGCTTATCTTACAAAAGGAATTACCGATAGTGGTCTAAACGTCTATAATTATGGACTTACGACAACACCAATGCATTATTATGCTCGGTTTATTCATAACTTATTTGGAATTATGATTACGGCTAGTCATAATCCAAAAGATGATAATGGTTTTAAGTTTTCATTTGATAATCTTGCAAATGCTAGAGGTGAAATGATTGAAGATTTTAAAAATTATACTTTTGCTGGTAAGTTTTTAACTGGTAATGGTACCGTTTCTAGTGGTAATATTACTGAGAAATATGTAGAATATTTACGCTACGGAGTAGAGTTTGGTAGAAGAAAAAGAAAAGTTATTTTAGATTTGGGTAATGGTACTACTTCTATTATTGCCAGGAAGATATTTGAAAAAGTAAATGTTGATTTTGAAATCTTATTTGAAGAAAGTGATGGAAATTTTCCTAATCATCATCCTGATCCTAATGTTGAAGCAAATTTGGAGACTTTAAAAAAGACAGTACTTGCAAAACATGCTGATGTTGGACTTGCTTTTGATGGAGATGGTGACCGTCTAGGTATCGTAAATGAAAAAGGTGAAGTCGTTCCTAGTGATCACTTTATGATTTTGGTTATTCGAGATATTATTAATAAGGTTAAAAATAAGACTTTCTTATTTGATGTTAAATGTTCTAAAGCAGTAGAAGATGAAATTAAAAGACTTGGTGGTACTCCCGTTTGTTACCGGACTGGAGCTAGCTATACTCAAGCAAAAGTAAAAGAAGATGATCTGCCTTTTGGTGGAGAGTATTCTGGACATTTCTATTTCCGTGATAAAATCGCTGATGTTGGTAGTGGTATTTATGCAGGACTTAGGTTGCTTGAAATTCTTAGTAAAACTAATAAAAGCTTGAGTGAATTACTCTCTGATATTCCTAAATATTACAGCACTCCAGAAATTAAATTCCCTAGTCCGGATAATAAAAAGTTTGAAGTTGTTAAAGCAATTAAAGAATTTTGTGAGATGCAGAAATGGTCTTTAAATACAATTGATGGAGTAAGAGCAAATTTTAGAACTGGTTGGGCTTTGGTTCGAGCTAGCAATACAGGGCCAAATATTACAATGCGCTGTGAGGCAACGGATGAGGCTGGTCTTAAAAATTTGCAAACTATTTTTACCAATTTAGTTAATACCTATAATAAGTAAGATAAAAGAATTTCTCTTTTGTCTTTTTTGTTTAAATTAAAAATTCTAGTTCATACTAATAATGGAGGTATGTTATGACACAAAAAGAGTTATTATATGTAGAAGATGCCATCGGGCATGAACAAAATGTTGGACAAATTGTGGCAGAGACAATTTCTTTAATTCAAGATAAAAATTTAAAGAGCTTTTTAAAAAGTGAATTAAAGAAACATCAAGCGATTGAAACAAAACTACTAAATTTATTGGAGAGTGAAGTTCATGAATGACGAGCTTTTAATGGAAAATATTTTATTGCTACTTAAAAGTAATATGGAAGTCTACGTTCATGGAACTTTAGAAGCATCCAACAAACCGGTTCATGAAGCACTACATTATGGATTAGAAGAAACTCTGAAATTGCAACACAACTTGTACCAAAAAATGACAGAATGTGGTTGGTATCAAGTTAAAAATATCGATACTAAAACGATTAAAGACACTTTAAAAAAGTTAAAAAAGAAAAATTAAAAGACGGCTAAATCTAGTCGTCTATTCTTTATTTTTTAAAGATTTAAACATCTTTTTCCATAATTTGCTCGAAGAATAATTTAAGATTCCTACTTTATAAATACGAAGTCCATATTTGTATAATAAGTAAGTTACAATAAGCGTTAAAATCGTTGATAAAGTAAGCGATAATAAACTAATCTCCCCTATTAAATAAAGGGTTGGAGCAATCATGACGGATAATAATGGAACATAAGCTAAAACATGAATGAATAATGATCCATCAAAGAAGGTTGCCATTAATGCCACATAGTAACCAACTAGCATAATAATCATAAGTGGTGTTTGTAGTTGTTGGAAATCTTCAATATTGGTAGTCATACTTGCAAGAATTGCTGCGGTAATCGCATAAGCAATAAAACTTGCAATAAATAAAATGATTAGAACAATACTTCCTTTTGCTAGTAAGCTAAAAATACCTGCTTCATTTAACATGGTAATTACTTCAGTAAGCATTCCCGAAGTTGTTCCGGTTGTAACTGTACTTGCTAAAATATTTCTTAGAAGCATTGCTATTCCTGAATAAACAAGTAGTAAAATCCCTTGGATTAAAACATAGGAAATTGCTGCGACTACTTTGGATATGAAATGCGTTTTAGCAGGAACACTTGATATGATAATTTCCATTCCCCTACTTGTTTTTTCATCATTAATTTCCGCACCAAGCATTTGAACCATGGTAACAATTAAGATAAAGAAAGGAATAATCAAAATCGTTGTAACGATCGATCCTACATTTTGTTTTGTTTCATTACTTTGGGCTTCTTCATTTAAAACAGTTTCGGTTATTTCTACAGGACTTGATAAAGCTGTAATTTCTTCAGGAGTAAGTCCACTTGTGCTTAATACCAGCTCGCTTTTTACCGCATTCATTGTGCTTACAATCATTTCATAAGTTGTTCTAGAAATTGCATCAAATGATACGATCTCGCCACTTAAATATTCGTTACTTGATGGGTTTAGTACGACAACGACTTCCTCATCAATTTGTTCTTTATCATCTAAAATATTATTATCTAAAATAATTTCATATTCTCCCGCATCCATTTGGGTTGCTAGTTCATTAAAATACGCTTTAAAAGTATCAAAAGAACCAGTGTTATCTACAACATAAATTGTTTCTTTTTCTTCAAAATCACCACCAAATAGATTAATTAAATAATCCATATTTACTAAAAAGACAATTAGTAATAATAGAAGAACATTTACGATTTTAAACCATTTGGTATCAATTTTCTTTTTTAAGCTATATTTTATTAAATATTTAAATTTATTTTTCATATGCTTCACCTACCAAACTAACAAATATTTCATTTAAAGAAGCATCTTCTACTACAAATTTTGTTATGTCTTTGCCCTTCTTTACAACTTTAAAAACATCATCAATATATTCGTCACTCTCTATTTTAACAATTAGATCTAAAGACTCATCATTTACTTCTAAAACACCCTTGCATTTTTTTAATTCTTCTAAATCTACATTGCCATTAATTCGAATTACCTTTTTACGATAATCTTTTTTGATGTCTTTTAAAGTGCCACTTAAAACCGTTTTTCCTTTTAATAAAATTACTAATTTTTCACAAAATAATTCAACATGCTCCATCCGGTGAGATGAAAAAATAATCATCTTCCCTTTTTCTTTAAATTCTCTTATTACACTCATGAATAATTCTACATTAATTGGATCTAGGCCTGTAAAAGGTTCATCTAATACTAGTAAATCTGGTTCATGAATGATTGCTGTTATAAACTGAATCTTTTGTTGGTTTCCTTTTGATAACTCTTTTATTTTTCGCTCTTTATATTCGGTTATGCCAAAACGATCTAACCAATAATCTAATTTCTTTAAAATGTCTTTTTCTTCCATTCCTTTTAGAGTTGCATAATAAATTACTTGTTCTTTTACCGTTAGTTTTGTAAGTAAACTTCTCTCTTCTGTTAAAAAGCCAATTCGTTCACTTACATCATAGCCTACTGGTTTGCCATTTAATGTAATTTTTCCTTTGGTTGGTTCAAGCAAGCTCATAATCATACGAAAAGTGGTTGTTTTTCCAGCTCCGTTTACTCCTAATAAGCCAAATATTTCACCATCATTAATGGTAAAAGACAGATTATCCACTGCTAAAACATCACCATAATATTTTGTTACGTTTTCTACTTTTAACATAAATCCTCCCTCACTGCCTCTTTTATTTTACTATATTTTTGTTTATACTTCACTCTTTTTTGCAATAAAGTGTAAAGCATTCTGGTAATGGAGCAATAAACTCTTTTTCCTCGCCTTTGATTTTTATTACTAACTTGGATGCATGAAGG
The DNA here is from genome assembly GCA_944358165.1 of uncultured Bacilli bacterium. GTDB lineage: Bacteria > Bacillota_I > Bacilli_A > RF39 > UBA660 > Caccenecus. The sequence continues at coordinate 10,916 of CALVQS010000034.1, forward strand.
CCTAATCTTTTTATTGGATTACTTTTACTTCCATATTTTTTATCGCCAATAATGGGATGATGGAGAGATGCAAAAGCAACACGTATTTGATTTTTCTTGCCTGTTTTAATCCATATTTTTACTAAGGTATTTTTGCTTGTTTTGTTAAGTACTTCATAGTGTGTTTCTGCATATTCTCCCATTTTATTTTTTGATATGTAAACTTTATGGGTACGATCTTCTAATAAATAATTTTTTATTGTACCACTTGTTTCTTTTAAGTTCCCTTCTAACACACCAATATACTCTCGGTAAGCAATTTCATTCCAATTATTTTGAAGATTCTTTTTTACTTCTTCTGTTTTAGCAAATAAAACAATGCCTGATGTATCTTTGTCAAGACGGTGAACAATAAAAATCTTATTTGTTGTATGTTTTTTCTTTACATATTCTCTTGCCATTTCATATAAAGTAGGTTTGTTTGTACCATCACTAATCGTAAGTAACTTGGATGGTTTATTTACCACTAAAATCTTTTTATCTTCATAAATAATATCTAACTTTTTCATTTTGTCCCTCTTTTTATATTATAGCATGGTTTTTAGTGTTTTAGATGAGGAAATTCATAACCAAATCTATTAATATTTCCTTTTCTTTAGGATTTGATTCCGCGATTAATAGAGTTAGTGAAGCTAGAGTATTATTATCAATTATTGGTCTATTATCTACATATAAAATCTTGCCGCTATTCTTTTATTTCCATCAATAAAAACATGATTTTTTACACACATATAAA
>CALVQS010000035.1 GCA_944358165.1 uncultured Bacilli bacterium
TTGAAAACCTTATATTTTATGTTATTCCTAGTTTATAATTACTTTACGTCAATTTTTTATGCGATTGCCTTAAAACATTTTATCAACATTTTTTGGAACATCATCATTTACCACTTTTTTAATAATTTTGCTTTTTAATTCTGGATTTACTTTCTTCCCTGTCATTTTGCTTAAGGTATCAATTACTTCACTTAATGTTTTTTCATCTTTCATGTTCCCTTTTTGTAATTTTTCGGCTAAAGATACAATGGTATTTTTATCCACCTTTGTTTTCTTTTCAATTTTTTTGAAAAGAGAATCATCTAACATAAAAACGCCTCCTAACATAATATATGCTAGAAGGTGTTTTCTTGATTATTTATAATATTCATAAAATAGTTCATCTGGTTTTAGTTTAAACACATTTGCTATTTTTAATGCTAAATCATAATATAATCTTCTATTGCCATTTTCTATTTGCCAATAGTAAGCTTTGCAGATTCCTACTTCCTTTGCAACACTTTCATATGACATATTATTGGCTTTGCGTAAATTTTGTAACTTAAAATTTACATTTGTACTACTTTTCGCCATAACTCCTCCACTAGTAATATAATATATCAAAATTTTTTGGTTGTCAAATTTTGTGTAGTTATGGGTGGGTAGACTTTCTATTCAATTATCAATAATATTAAGTGTGAGGAGTGTTTGGATGAATTTAAAAGAAGTAGTAGGTATCAACTTAAAGTATTATCGATATCAAAGTGGTTTGTCTCAAGAAAAATTTTATACAAATTTAGAACTTAATCCAAAATATATGGCTTGTATTGAACGTGGTGAGGAAAATATCACGATTGATCATATTGATGAAATTGCAAATAAACTTGGTATATCTACTCATGAACTCATAACTTATGATGAGACACATATTATCTTGAAAAAGAGAATTGATGAAAAAGTAAAAGTCCATAACTAATTGTTTTTAGACAGATTCATTGAAATCTGTTTTTTATTGGAAAAAGAAAAAGAGAAATTTTTTCCCTTTATTCTTCTTCCCTTTCATTTTTATTTTTAAATTGTAATATAATTGGAGTTCCTGTTAAATCAAAGTTTTCTCTAATTTTATTTTCTAAATATCTTTCATAGCTAAAATGTAATAAGCCTTTATTATTTACTTTGAAAGTGAATTTTGGAGGATTTACACCTGTTTCACTAACAAAATATATTTTTAATCTTTTTCCTTTATAAGATGGAGGCATTTTAAAACTTACAGCATCCATAATTACATTATTTAAAAGACTGGTTTTGATTTCTTTATGATTGTTTTCATACGCACTTAAAATCTCAGGCATTAATGTATGAATTCTTTTTTTGGTTAAAGCTGATAAAAATACGACTTTAATGTATGGAGCAAATTGAAATTCGCTCGCAATTTTTTTCTTCCATGTTTTAATAGCACTATCAGGATCACTTACTTTATCCCATTTATTTACGGCTAGAACGATTCCTTTTCCAGCATCAATCGCATAGCCTAAAATATGTTTGTCATGCTCTATAATTCCTTCTTCAGCTGAAATCACAACCACACAAACATCCGATTCTTCAATTGCTCGAATACTTCTTAAATAACTGTATTTTTCAACATCTTCATAAATTCTTCCTTTTTTACGAAGTCCTGCTGTATCTACAATAATATATTCTTTTTTATCATAAGTAAATTTTGTATCAATAGCATCTCTCGTGGTGCCTGCTATATCACTTACGATTGCTCTTTCTTCGTTTAAAATAGCATTAATTAAACTACTTTTGCCAACATTTGGCCTGCCTATAATTGAAAATCTTGGTATATGGTTTTCAAGAGAATCATTCATATTAATATCTTTGGTAATTTCTTCTAATATTTCTTTAAAACCAATGTTATGTTCCCCACTTACTGGAATTACTTTTTCGAATCCTAGTTCATAAAATTCATACATGTTTTCTAAACGTTCTTTGTTATCCATTTTGTTTACTAAAACAATTACTTCTTTGTTTGTTCTTCTAAGTAAGTCTTTAATATAAAAATCGGTAGCGTCTAGTCCATATTTTCCATCTACTACAAATAAAATTACATCTGCTTCATCTATCGCTAATTCGGCTTGAATTCTAATTTCTTTGTTAAAATCTTCTTTTCCATCAGTAAGTCCACCTGTATCAATTAAAGAAAACAATTTACCATTAAAACTTACTACACCATAAATTCGATCTCTCGTAATTCCTGGTTCATCCATAATAATGGACTTTTTCTCTTTAATTAATTTATTAAATATCGTAGATTTCCCAACATTTGGTTTTCCAATTAAACACACACATTTTTTCATGTAAAAACCTCCTTTTTAGGCTCTTATTTTATCATAAAAATGCTTTTTTAACAAACATTATCTAAATCATCTATATGAACATATACTTGATTGTTCTTTAAATAAAGGATAATTTGCATATTATTAATAGATTCATTATTCATTGGATTTAAAACATTATCATTTTTATCTGGAGATAAATTACCGGATTCTACTAAATCATTAATCGTAATTACTAAACTTTTATAGCCATCATAAAAGTTAGTACTGTTATTTAATTCATACATATAACCAACTGAATAAGATTTTGCAGCACTTTCAATCATTTCTAGTTTTGCACAATATAAGTTTTCTTTTGATGAATTTGATAAATTAATGACGCTCGCACTTGCAATCGTTGTTACAACGGCAAGTATAGCAATGACACATAATAATTCTATTAATGTAAATCCTTTTTTATTTTTCATATCTAACACCTATTTTTATTGTATCAAAATCATGATATAAAAAGTAGTTATCTTGTGTAATTGATAACTACTATTGACATTTAGTTTACGATTGTTTTAGGGTGTATGGAAGAACAATGCTTCCATCTCCTCCAGAAATCGCGATATTAGATTTTAGATAAACAGATGGAAGCACGGCATAGCTGCTGTAGACATAGCCAGTGCTGTACACAAAAAACACATAGTAGCTGATAGAAGAAATAGGAGTTAAAGTCCATTGAGCAGCACTACTATCATATAACCAGTCATTATTATAACAATCACTTGAATCAAATGATGTATATCCCCAATTATAAAGTTCTACTGCTAAACAAGATGTCCTGTTTGTTGTACTTCCTCCACTTGTTGCATATCCATAATCACTTGGATACATGAGTCCTATTTTTCCTGTCCACGTTGTTTCATGACTGCTATATACTGTTTCTCCTCTTTCATATCCATAAAAATGACTTGCTAATCCATTACTTGCACTTGTATAACTTGCTGTTCCTCCTAATTTCCATGTTACTTCTTGAACCATGTCGTTTGTTGCGCTGGTTATTCCTCTGCCACTTCCTAAGCTTGTTCCACTTAAATAACTGCCATTTAAACTTTCTTGTAAACTTGCTGTTGTCCAATCATTAACATCTCCTGAATCCCATGCAATATTTCCAATACTTTCACTTCTTATTAATTTAACTAACTTTTCACCACTCCTACCATGAGTATCTTCACTAAATACTCCTATAATTCTCCATAATTCACAAGTACTACTACTTGGATTATTATAATCATCACAATTAAAGAGTACATAATTATTTGGATTTGCTCCTATATATCTTGCATTACCAGCTTCATCTAATACTACTTCATCTGATGTATTTACTAGGTCTGCTATGACGTCAGATGCTCCACCTACTTCTTCAAAATCTAAATAGCATTTTGTTCCTTTCGTTGTAAATGGGGTGATTGTAAAATTTTTAGTGGCACTATCATAAGATAGTTCTATTGTTGTGTCTTCTTCTCCATCTACAGTACAATAACTAGTATCTAACAAATTATAATTACCATCTGGGATGGTATCACTAGGCACTCCATCTACCGTAATTGCTACTATATTTATATCTGCCAAACTATAATTAATCGTTCCATTTACAAGTGGTATACTTTGTGTTACTCGATATTTTGCTCTTGTAAAATTAAGAATAATGGCACTTATTAGAAGTACTGCTACTACTCCTATTATGATATTTCTTTTTAAATGACTTCTTTTTAATGTCACGAAATTCATAAATACCTCTTTCTATGAAGTATCACTTCATTTATTTTTTATAACTATGCAGATTCTATTTGTTTGTGTAAAAATAAATATGAGGTTAGATATATGAATATTGAACGATTAAAAGAAATTAGAGAAGATAAAGATTTGTTACAAAAAGATATTGCTAAAATTTTAGATATTACTCAAGTGCAATATTCTCGATATGAAACAGGTGTGCGTGTTATTCCTATTTACCATTTGATAAAATTAGCATCTTTCTACAATACAAGTGTTGATTATTTGCTTGGTTTAACTGACGAGAGAAAACCTTATCCTAAAAGTATTTTAAGCAAAAAATAAGCAAGAGTTAAGTTCTCTTGTTATTTATATAGTCTTCTAATTTTGATTCTGTTATTTCGTTTGTTACTCCCTCGCCAGTGTTTGGATATTTACCTGAATACCAAAAATCAAATACCATAATACTTACTAAAATAATACAGGTAATTATTTTTAATTTTTTTGATACTTTATCTAGTAAATTTCCCAGGATTGGTGCGACAATATAAGTTATTAAGATACCTCCTGTTGCAAATAATAATAAACCTTCTAAGCATATTCGGCCATTTAAGTTTAAGAAGTATCCATGATAGTCCCACCATGACATGTGATGAACTAATTCTAAATAAACACTTGTTCCATATTCAATAATTCCACTTACTAACATGGCAAGGACAAAATAAGCAAAAGGATTTTTGCGGAATGGTTTTAGTAACACTAACATTGCTACTCCCCCTGCTCCCCAAATTGGTAACCATGGTCCTTGAAGCGTTCCTCTTTTTACAATTTCACCATATTGGAATAAATGAAGTAATACTTCAAAGATGTAACCAAAGATGGCAACAATAAAGAATATTAAAATGAGATCGGTAATTGAATATTTGCGGTTATAATTGAATTTGAAGAAATGACTCTGTTTTGATTCTTTAAGCATGTATTCATATAATGGATACTCATCAAATACAATTTCACCTTCTAAATTATTATCTTTTAATAATTCTGCATTTGTTATTCCTTTTGTTTTAGCACGATCTCTTATAAACATGTAACTTTCAGCTTTCGTTGCGTTTATATATGGTGTTGCAAAAACTAAATTTGAAATATTTAAAGTTATTATTCCTAATAAATAATAGCCAATAAACGATAAATCTAGTTTAAACATTTCCCATTTATAACCATTCATCATATCTCGAGATAGTTTTAATACTTCTTTTGTTTTCATGTTGGGATTTTCTGCTAAAATATAGGGTACTAAATAATAAGAATAATATTTAATAAAGCCTCCTATAATGGTGAGTCCCCAAAGAATGGTATATAAATTTTTTAAAAACATGGTATAGGCAATATGAGTTGTCTTTTTAAGACGATATGGTAGCAATATTTTATTAGCTTTTGTTTTCGTAAATCTTCTGTTTTCTAGGAAAAATCTTGTGTTTCCTACTTCTAAAACTTTACTTACAAAAATCCAGTAAAATAAAGCGATAAGAGCTCCTATAATTATAATGAGGCTTGCCCAAATTCGATCTTTAAATAAAGCTTGATTGATAGCATTTAAAATTCCAAATAAGAAACTTCCAGATCTTGAAACATTATTCACTAAAGAGCCTAATACTCCTCTTGTTGCTCCTTCTAAGAATTCTGGTGGTTCTTCTCTATTTTCTTGCAAACCATTAATAAATTCATTTACAATATCTGAATTCGTGTCTCTTTCAACATTATTTATGTTTATTTCTTTAATACTAGTTGGATTATTAAAATCTATTTGTTTATTGATAGAAATAATAGTTCCACCAACTAGGACTGCATATATAAAGCAAATAATAACACAAGATTTCCAATTACGATAAAATGCACTTTTTCCTTGTTTTTTTAAAGCTTTCCTATTAAACATACTACTACTCCAATCACAATATCATTTTACCATATATTTTTTTCTCATTCAATTCTTCTGTTCTTACAATTTTGTTACTTTGCTTTAATGTCGCCACTTGTTGTGTTTATTTTTAATATAGGATTGGTATTTGAATTATCTATATTGATATTTCCACTATTTGTTGTTGCATCAATAAATAATTTGTTTGCTAATTTCACTTTGATATTTCCACTCGTTGCACTTAAAGAGGAATCTTCTTTTATATCTAATTTGTTTATAGTGATATCTCCACTTGTTGTACTAGCATTTACTTGATTTTCTATTTCTTCAATTACTACATTTCCACTCGTTGCATTTAATGTTAAATCTTCAACATAATTTATTTTAATATCACCACTTGTTGATTCTACTTTTAGATTCTCTCCTTTTTCGATATCGATATTACCGCTGGTAGATGATATACTTCCATTTTTAATTTCTTTTGTTTTAATATCACCACTTGTGGAAGTAATTTGGGCATTTAATAAATTTGTGTTTACTTCTAAGTTTCCAGAGGAAGAAGTGTGGTTATAAGTAAATGTATAATTTTCGGGAACATAAATTGTTATTTCTTCCTTGTAGAGACATAAACCAATACAAATGATAGATTGTTCTTGCGTTATGTTTAAATTTTCTTTGGTTTGTTCTACTTGAATTTTTCCTTTATTTTTTTCACTTCCAGTTATTTGAACTAAAATATCGTCACTTGTACTTTCTTCAATTTTCACGTCATAGCTTGCAACATCTACTTCTATATTTGTAATATTTTCAAAACTTTGTTCATAAATTGTGCTTGTTTTTTCTAAAAAGGAAAAATTTCCTCCTTTGACAATTCCAAATATAACAAGTCCAATTAAAGCAAGAGCGATTACTCCTAAAACAATAATACTTATTATAATTTTTTTATTTTTCAATTTTATCACTCCTTAACATTCTTATTAATTTTATAATTTGCATTAGTAATAGGCCAATAATAAAGATAATCCAAGAAATAGACCAACTATTCCATATGAAACTTACTAGAAAATAAATAATGATTGTTACTAGGAAAATAATTTTATTTATTATTTTCCCTTTTTGATCTACTTTCTTTTCTTCTTGATTTGACCAAAAATAATAAATTAGTAAAACCCCAATTAATGTAATCCCAAGCATAATGATGGCACCAATCATTCCTTCACTCACTTCTAATTCTTCTAAAATCATTGTTAAAATTATCATAATACCAAAGATTACTAAACATAAAGATAAAGTTAAAGCTTTGTTTTTCTTCTTTTCCTCTTTTAATTTTCTTTCGTAAACAATATCTTTTCCTTTTAAAAATTCATCTGTTGATATTTCAAAAAAGTTGCATAAAGGAACAATTTTGTCTAAATCAGGAGTTGACTCTCCTGTTTCCCATTTGGAAATGCTTTGTCTTGAAACATTTAAAATGTTTGCTAGTTCTTCTTGACTTAAATTTTTCTTTTTTCTTAAATTATAGATTTTTTCACCTATATTCATTTTTTCAACCTCCACGACAAATTTTATCAAAAATAGTGGTTGCACTCTACCAATTCGGCTTGGAAATTTACGCAACTAAAGTTTACATTTTAAAAAAAAAGGACTTCTTTTTTTGGAAGTCACTTTATTTTCTTTTGGTGCAAGGAAGGAGATTTGAACTCCCACGAATTGAAATTCGCTACCCCCTCAAAGTAGTGCGTCTACCGATTCCGCCATCCTTGCATAACTTAATTATAAATTTTTATATAAAAAAAGTCAAGGATTCCCTTAACTTAAACCACTGGTTATAAATTTAAAACTTTGCTTTAGATAATCAAAGAATCCTGCTTTTTCAATATTTTCTTTTACAATAATTTCTACTTCATCAATAATATTTCCGTTACTATCTATGATTTCCGTTGTTCCTACTACTGTACCTGATTTTACAGGAGCTTGGATTTTATCAATCTTAATATTAAAAGAATATTCGTCTGGTTTTTCTGTTACACTTAATATTTGAGTAGCATCTTCTTTTAAATAAACATCTACTTCTTTGATTTTTCCTTTTTCAACCGGAATTTTTCCTAGGCTTTGGTCTTTTTTATAAATAATATTGTTTTTAAAAGAATTAAAACCATAGGATAATAAACTAGATGTATCACTACTTCGGTCTTCGGCACTTGGAGATTTCATAACCACACTAATTAGTCTTAAATCATTTTTCTTAGCAGTTGCAGTTAGGCAATAACCAGATGCCGTTGTATATCCTGTTTTTAGGCCATCCACTCCATCATAAAAACGAACTAAGCGATTGGTATTTACTAACCATATTTGGGAACCATCTGGTTTGGTTAAATAATCTTCATAAATCGACGTATATTTTAAAATGTCTTCATGTTTTAATAATTCTTTTGCTATTATAGCCATATCATAGGCAGTAGAATAATGATCTTCATTATCTAAACCATGAGGATTGGTAAAATGCGTATTTTTTAGGCCTAATTTTGATGCTCTTTCATTCATCAATTTTACAAATGCATCCACACTTCCACTTATTTTTTCAGCCATTGCTACCACAGCATCATTGGCACTTGATACCGCTATACATTTAAGTAAACTATCTACTGTATATTCTTCACCTGCTTGTAAAAATACTTGGGATCCTCCCATTCCACTAGCATTTTCACTAATTAAAACTTTATCACTATAATTTAAGGAACCATCTTCAATACTTTCCATAATTAAAAGCATACTCATTATTTTGGTCATACTAGCCATAGGTAGCTGTTCATCAATGTTTTTTTCATATAATATTTTTCCACTTTCGGCATCCATTAAGATTGCACTTTCACTTGTTAAATTAAGCGAGTCTTCGGCTTTTGCAACTGGCAATATAAAGAAAAACGCTAGAGTGATTATTAATATTTTTTTCAATTTTAACACCTCTAGTAAAGAGTACGTTTAAAAACAATTTTTATGACACTAAAGTTCTTTTTAAATATAAGGGACTTATTTGATAATATTCTTTCATACGATATTCAAAAGCTTCTAAAAAAATTTCTATTAAATTTCTTTCTTCTAACGTGGGAAGACGTCGTTCTTTGGTAATTAATAAAATAATTTTATTTAAATGATAGAAAACATCGGGAGCAAAATCTTCAATTAAATGCAAGTAACTATGGGAGATTCTCGTTAAAATAATCCCGTTTTCAATTGTTTTTCTTGTTGGAAACCCTAGTAATTTTAAATCTTCTACTTTTATAATATGATGATAAGTTAGTTTATTTTCGCTATTTGCTTCAAAATTTAAGACATCAATATTATTTAACATATAAGTATCATATAAATACTTCATAACACTTGATTTGCTATCACAATATTTTCTTTTCATTTCTTCTCTCCTATCTTACTTTTCTTTCGTAATAATAAATTTGCTAGCTAATTTATATTTATCACGATTTTTAATGTAAAAGTAACCTAGGATCGAATAAGTAGTGGCACCAATAAAGTTTACAAATAAATCTTCCATGGTATCATTTAGGCCAATATCTAAGTAACCATCTTCTATTGTTATTATTTCTTTGTTGTTTTCATCATATAAAACGGTTTTGGCAATATCTTTTATTTTAACTGCTTTATTACTTTTGTTAGGATCAAATTCGACTGAGGTAATAGTTGTGACTATTTTGTCTTTTTGCATATCTACAAGCGTTGTTTTATCTGCAGCATATTCAAAGAATTCCCAACATACACCAATCGTCATACTAAAACAAAAAGATGCAATTGAAACATATAATGGAGATAAATTTAACTTTTTACTATTGTTATTTAGTAAATCAATTAAAGATAAACCAATCGCTGCACATAAGAAGCCATTTAGGGTATGTAAAATCAAATCCCAATTCGCTATATGGCCATAAAAGTTGTAAATTTCGCCAAGGATTTCGGCTGAAAAAATAAAAATGTAGATGATTACTTCTAAAGTATTGGGTAAAGTTATTTTAAATTTTCTTTGAATAATGATAGGAAGTAATAATAAGAATAAAGATAATACGCATAATAAAGCACTATCTAAATGACCTAAAAAAATCTGCCTTATTAAACATAAAATTACTAAGAAACGAAGAATAAAATAGACTAATAAACTACTTTTCTTGGTTTCCTTATATTCTTTCTTTAATTCATCTACTATTTTTGACATACTTCTCTCCTATTTTTTTATGTATTTTGTAATATTTTCAGTATAAATTTTTAATGTATAATCGTTGTTATTAAAAGTTATTTCGTTAATTCCTTTTTTGTAATGGATTTCTTTAATATCAGTAAGTTTTAAATCAAATACTACTTCTAAATTTTCTGGTATTTCTACCATTCTGGAAGCTAAAAAGGCATTGTATTCTAAATCTTTGTTTACATCTCTTAGTAATACTAATCTTTCTGTTGTTAAAAATAATGTTAATATGTATTTGTTTTCATTTGCTTCTATTTCAATATTTTTTAGTATTTTTATTAGTTCTTCTCCATTTTTTAATTTAAAGTTTTTCATTTCTACACTCCTTATTCTTATTGTACCAAATCGCTTACGCGAAATCTATATTATTTCTTCGATTAAACAATTTTTCTAACAAATTTCTTATTAAAACATTGATTTTATTTAAAATTCATATATAATATAATTCATGTTTAATAAATTTTATAAATTTGAAAAGTTACTTTCCCCTTATAGTAAGTTTAGTTAAAATGTCACTGTTTTTACTATTGATAAGGAATGAAAATAATACTTTCCTCTTATATAAAAAATAAACTATTAAAGAACTGTTAATCGCTTATCGATTAGGTACAATATCGTTATAGCATATTTTGTTAAAATATTATTGTAATATTGTTAATCACAACATAAATCGCTCCAATCGTGGTTTATTTTTTATTATCAAAATATGCCATAACTTACTATACATT
>CALVQS010000036.1 GCA_944358165.1 uncultured Bacilli bacterium
TACCGAACGGTACGTACGGTGGTGTGAGAGGGAAAAGTATTCATTATTCACGAAAAGTTTTCTCTACTCGATTTTTTAAATATTTTTTTAAAAATAAATCTTACAAATGGTCCGGCATAAAATATTTGCCAAAATAGAGCCATAGGAAAGTTTTTAATTGCTAAGCTTAACCAATTTATTACGATATTTTCTATTCCATTATAATTAAATAATACACTTCCTATAAAGCTCATAATTGGACACATAAAAGCAACAATTATACAAGATATTGCTAAAGTAATAAATATGGGTTTATCTTTTTTTGGATCAAAAATTTTAAAAGCTATTTTGTGAGCTATTTTTCCTATAACCAAGAACTCTAATAAGAAGGCTATTATACCCATAATTGGAAGTTCTTTTAAGGCCATTAAGAATGCTTTGTTTGTTGGTCCTTCTATGTTTATTACGTTATAGAATACCATTGCATAAACCATTACAATTACCATAATTATTGTATAAATAAAGTCTTGAAATTTTGTTTGTGGCATATTGTCACCTCCTTTTTAACACAAAAAAACAACGCAAGTGTTGTTCGTTATCATTTTAAAAATGGACGTTTCCAATATAACCATGCGTTGTTCATTATAGCATATTTTATTTATTTGTGTAAGTTTTTTTTAACTTTCTGTTAGCATTACTTCAATTGTTTTTTCTTTACCATCATGAATTACAGTAAGACTCATTTTATCACCGACATTATGCATATATAAGTAATATCTTAAGTAAGCATTTGATGGTACATCATTGCCATCTACTTCTGTAATAATATCTCCAACTTCAAGGCCAGCTTGCTCGGCAGGACTATTTTCGGTAAATCCAGCGACGATTACTCCACTTGTAACATTTGCTTCTCTTATAATTTGATAATATTCTCTTGATAAGTAAGCATCTGATACATCAATCATAGAAATTCCTAAATATGGTCTTTCTGGTGATTCTCCACTAATTAATTGTTCGGCATAATCAACCGCTGTTTCGATTGGAATGGCAAATCCCATACCTTCAATCGTGGAACTAGCTAGTTTAATTGAAGTAATACCGATTACTTCTCCATTTGCATTTGATAGTGGTCCTCCACTGTTTCCATTGTTAATCGCAGCATCTGTTTGAATTGTATTTACAATCATTGGTGTAGTTGTTGTGCCACTAGTTAATTCTACTTCTACCATACGATCTTTTCCTGAGATAATTCCTCTTGTTACACTCCATGAATAAGCATTATCGATTGGAGCACCTATTGCAAAAACAGTATCTCCAAGTCTGGCATCTTCACTGCTGCCAATTACTGCTACGGCAATAATATATTTTTCATCTACTGATAATACAGCAATATCAGAATAAACATCACTTCCTACTACTTCTGCTTTTACAACGGTTTCATTGGTAAATTTAACATAAACATCATCTGCATTTTCAATTACGTGATTGTTTGTTAAAAGATATGCTGTTCCATCTTCTGTTTTGTAAACAAAGCCTGTACCTGATTGATATGCTTTGCCATTTACGTAAGTGTTTACGACTACTACGGAATCATATACTTTTTCAACTGCATCAGCAATCCCTTCATCGGTTACCGTAACATCTTTTTCTAATTTTGTAACGGTTGTACCAATTACATTTGGGAAAAAGTAAAATACTCCATATAGAGCTAAAGCTCCAAGTAAAAAGGTAATTATTAAAATTATACCATTCCTTAGTGTTGTGTTTTTTTTCTTTTCAACCATTTTAATCCATCCTTACTATATCTTTATAATTTTTTGGAAATCCCATACGATCTAATACTTTATCAATACTTATTGTATGAAGTCTTCCAGATAAATAATCAATTTCATAAGATATTTCATTTAACATATTATGAAAATTGTCACTTAATAAAAGCCTTTTTAAGATAATGATTAAAGCAAATAAATCATTAATACCATAAATATATTCTCCATTTGTTTTGGGAATATTCAGTAAATTATGATATTTCGTTACAGGTATTTCCTTTTGGGTTTTATGTTCGTAACATATGTCTTCATGAGCACATAAATTACGATAATTGGCAATCATTGGTAAATAAATTAAGAGACTTTCAACATCTACATTAAATACACTCGCTATCTTTTCTTGATCTTCTGGTTTTAATATGGTGTATAATTCGCCAACAATACCAAATGATAATACTTTTACAACTACCCATAAAGGAATATAACCATAATTGCTTTGATAGTGCTTCGTAGCAGTGTGTTCTCTACCATTTACAACAATTTGTCTTTTTACTTTTTTTACTAAATCTTGCACTTGTTTGGTCTTTTTTGGATCAGTTGTAAAGTTGCTTGGATTTAAGTATTTCTTTTCTTTAAATCCATATTTACGGGATAATTCATAAGAAAGAATACTTTTTATGTTATTTTCTAAGATTAAGATATTTTTAAATAAAATATTTCTGAGTTGTCTGTCAAAATAAAATAAAGCATAGATTTCTCGGAAGTTTGTCCCATTTATAAATGTTTTTTCTTTGCTTGATTTATAAAATAGGTAACGATAACCATTAATGAAAAAGTAGTTTTCTCTTAATAGAATGTTTTTTACATATTCTTCATCATCAATGATTAGATTTTTGTTTCGAAGAATTTTTATTTGTTCGTCGAGAGTTTTAAATATTTTTTCCATCTTCTCACCTATTATTGATTATATCACAAAGAACAGCTTTATTGTAAAAAAGTTACTTGTTACAAATGTTAATTTTTCGTGAAAATTTGGTGAAGTTCAAAGTTTTGTGCTATAATGTTTAGGGGGAGATGCTATGGCAGGTACTTACACACATCATTTATTTACAAAAGATGTTTATAAATCATTAGATTCTAATATTAGCCAAAAGCTAGATCTTAATGGGTTTTTATTGTTTGGAAAAAGTTTTGATGCTTTATTCTTTTATAAGCCAAAGCTTGGTTCTCTCATGCATAAAACAAATGCTAATTTGTATTTTGCTAATATTATTCATTATTTAAGAGAACATCATGAGACTCATAATCGAGAACTACTTTCTTATTTGTATGGTTCTCTGTGTCATTATGTTTTGGATAGTACAGTTCATCCTTTTATTTATTATTATGGTGGTAAATATGATGTTCATAATAAAAAGACTTATTCTTATCGGGGACGTCATGATTATTTGGAAGTGATGATTGATGCGATCATGTATTATGAGAGAAATAAGAAAGCTATTTATAAGGGAAAAGTTTTTAAAGAAGTATTTCCAAAAATGAAATTTAGTGCTAATTTGGAACAAATTATTAGTCAGGTATATTTGGATACTTTTCAAGTTAAATCTGGTGGAAAAGTCTATTTTAAAGGTTATAAAAGATATCGTTTTGTGTATAAACATTTGATGAGTTCCCGGTTTGGTGTTAAAAAATCACTTTATCGATTGTTTGATTTTACTCATATTTTAAAATCTTTAAAGTTACAAAATTTTTGTTATCATGTTAAAAAATTAGATTATCAGGTTCTTAATTTAGAGCATAAAAAATGGTATTATCCTGTTGATAAAAAGATTCATTATCATTATTCCTTTTATGATTTATATGATGTTGCAATTGTAAAAGCAGTAAGATTAATTACTTTGGTTGATCATGCATTAGATCAAGATGAAAAAGCTGTTAAAAAAGTTTTAAGAGAAATTGGTAATTTAGGATATGGTACGGGAGTTAATGAAAATAGAAAAGTACAAATGAAATATTTTGCTAATTAAAATAGTTTATGATAGCATCTTTTAAGAGTGATGCTATTTTTTGTTGGTATTCTTCTGTAGTTAGTTTCTTTTTTTCTTCTTCGTTTGATAAAAAACCACATTCAATTAGAACACCAGGAATGGTTAGTTTATCATACATATAGGTTTCGTTTGGTATTTTTTTGATTTCTCTTGTTGTTTTTAGGCTTTCATTTAAAGTTTCTTGGATAACTTGGGCAAGTCGTTTATTTTCTTCAAAATCATAAAATACTTGAGGACCATAATAAGATGCATCTGTTAAATAGTTTAAATGAATGGATAAATAAATATCGGCATTACTATTATTGATCAAGTTAATTCGATTGTCAAAATCACTTTTTTTACGCCATCTTGCATTTGGTTTTGCTAAATCATAATCGTCATCTCTTGTTAAAATGACGGTTGCACCAACTTTTGATAGCTCAATTTCTAAAGCTTTACTAATTGCTAAATTAATGTCTTTTTCATAAACTTCTTCACTCATTGTTCCAGGATCTTTTCCTCCATGTCCTGGGTCTATTACAATGATTTTCCCACTTAATGGCATTAAAGCATTTACTTTGGTGTTGATGAAAAGAGCAGATAATAATAAAATTATTAATGTTAATATTTTTAATTTTGTTTTCATATTACATTATATAAAAAAATAGCCTTAGCTATTCTTTAAAATTTCATCAATTACTTCTTCATTCTTTTTATTTAATCCAACTAAAATTTTGTCATTTTTATTACTTATTTTTGAAATAATTTCTTTAAAAATATTTTCTTTTTTTGTGAATGTTTCATCTGTGGTTAAAATATTATGTGATTTTCCAAGTTTGTCCATAACTACTATTTTTCTTGATATCGTAATGCCATATTCTTTGTTTTTCTTTTCATATACCCAGATTAAATCTTTGTAGTTTAAGATTTCTAAATGGTGATTTGTTGAAATAATATAGTTTTTTGTAAGGATTAAGTGGTGCTTTGGATAATGGGAAGCATCATCAGCATCTATTTCTTTTTCTAATGTTTTTAATTTTTTTTCATCTAGTTTATTTAGTACTTTTTTAATTTTTATTTTTTTTATGATAAACAGTGTAAGAAAATATAGAGAAATGATTAGTAGTAAAGCACTAATAATATAAAATACATAATTTGTTGTTTTAAGAGATGTATTATTTAAGTATACTTCACCAAAATAACTTTCAAAATCATCCATTGTTATTTGTGATGATTCTTCTAAATCTTCGTTATACACTTCAATTGCAATTTCTTTTACTTCATTTGGAGTAGAAGTTGTGCTACCATAAATTGTTATCGGATTTTCTTCTAGGCCTTCTACATTTAATTTTTCATATAAATCATCACTTAAATAGGCAATATAGAAATACCTGCCATCAAAAACAATGTAAAAAGCACTTGTATCTTCTCCTTCATATTTTGCAATAGAGTATGGTTTATTTGCAATGGTTAAGTAAGCATTTAAGTTTTCTTCATTGTTTTTGTTTTCAATGATTTCATTTAAGTAAATATAGTTTTCTTGTGATTTTTGATTTTGAAATATGCCTAAAGCTAGAAAAAGAGCTGCTAGAGCAATAAAAATGATGAATATATATAATGGATTGTTTTCTTGCTTTAATTCTTTTTTTAAGGTGTTATTTGTAATTTTTTTCATAATGAACTCCTTTGATAATGGTTATTTTATCATAAAAGTTCTATTTTGACAAATTTTTGGTGTCTTTGGGTGTATTTTCTAATTATTGAAACATAGTAATTGATTTCTCATATAAAAATATGTTAAAGTTATCTCGGATATAATTATGTTATATATTAAAGAAACAAGAGGCAATATTTTTAAAATTATTGATGCTAATGTTCGGTATTATCGAGGTTTATATAATCTTAATCACCCAAATAATCGAATTAGTCAAGCGAAAATGGCCATATGTGTAATGTTTCAACTGGTTTGATTGGCTCTTTAGAAACAGGAAAAGTGCAAGGTATTAACATTCCTGTTTTATGGAATATTTCTCAAATACTTGGTGTTAGTATTGATAAGTTTTTTGAAAGTCGCTAATTGTTAAAAAAAACAGATATTAGTTAGTATCTGTTTTTCTAATGATAATTTCACCATCTTTCGTATATAGAAATTTCTCTTTGGCATATCTTTCTACATAGTCTGGATCTTGTAATTTTTGAACTTCGGCTTTTAGGGCTTCTTCTGTATCTAATAGTTCTTCATAAGAAGCTTGAAGATTTTTTATTTCTTGTTTGTTATTCATGATTTTTAACCAATCAGGGAAGATATTAATACAGGTAAAACCAATAATAAAAATAAATGCAAGAACAAATAGTGTTAATCTACGTCGTTCTTTTTTGGTAACTTTGTGTTTTATTTTAATCACCCCTATTTTTTACAGTATAACATTTTTTTTTCATCTTTTCAATAAATGATTGGCATTTTACATTTTTTAACACTTTTTTAGTTAATTTTAAATTCGTGTAAAAACCTAAGGCTATCATAAAGAAAAAATAGATATGAAAGATTCCATGATTGATTTTAAAGATTATAATTATATAAATTAATACCACGTTATACATAAATAGAATGGTAATTAGACTTTGATAAAACCTTTTTTTGTTTTTGATTAAGCATAAATTTATTTTATATAAATAATAAAGAATAAAACCAAATAGATAAGATGTTGTTAATGCAAGTAGTTGGGTGGTTGATGACATTATTTAAATAGTTTAGATATAATACTTTCTTCTTTGGCTTTCTCTTTATTATCTAGGTAGTTAAAACCATTTATTTTTCCTTTTATTTTTACGTTTCCGTCATGCGTATCTAATTTCATGATTTCTAGGCCTGAACCTTTAATTAAGATTGGTCCCATAGTACTTTCTAATAAAAATTCTTCACTGTCAAAACTAGTTATTTTTTTAATTCCTGTAAGAGATATTTCTCTTCGATCCATTAGTTTTAATTCGTGTCCTCCAAATTCTATTAATTCTTTGTTCTCCATAATCTTTCTCCTTTTAATAAAGTTTATGAAAAATCTTTTTTATTTATGAAAAAAACTTGGTTTCCCAAGTCTTATTCTGCTTCGTTATATGCTTTTAAGATTGCATCTTCGAACATTTTACGTACATCTGGATTAATTGGATGAGCGATATCTCTATATCCACCAGTAGCCGTTTTTCTACTAGGCATAGCTATAAATAAACCATTGTCTCCTTCAATTATTCTGATGTCATGAACAGCAAAAGAATCATCTAATAGCACTGATGCTATACCTTTCATTCTTGAGCCTTCTTTTTCGATCTTGCGAACGTTTACTGATGTAATTTGCATAAATATTCTTCCCTCCTAAGTTTTTCAACTTACCTATATTTTATAGCAAAATAAGAAAACTTGCAAGTGTTTTACATATATTTTATCTTAATATCACCTGTAAATATATCTCGGTAAGTAAAACTTTTCTCAATATTATTTTCTATAATTGTAAATAGATTGGGATATGCTGTATGTATAAAACCTTTATAAGTACTAGTTTTACCACGCATACCATATACTTTTATTTCGACTTTTCTGCCTATGTTTCTTTTTATTTCTTCTTTAATATGGTTGGTATTCAATAAAAATCCTCCTTATCTGGGATAACCTACATACATAAGACCATTTCCTTTTAAACCACCAATCCCATTGTGACCATATTTGGTTTTATTTAATAAGTTTAATAAGTTAATTTCTTTGTTTCTCTCTGTTAGAGCAAGGGTTGTTGCAATGATAGCAGGATCTAGAGCATGGATATTTATTCTTCCGGGACTTGATGCAAAATTGGCTCCGGCTTTGATTAATTCTTCGTAGTTACTTTGACATGCTCCAGCGATAATTACTAGCTTTTCATGAGAAAATTCATAGTTTCTTGCTACTTTTACAGCTTTAATAAAATTCATGGAGTTTTTATAGTTTTTTAAATCATCCATAGACCCTTTTTTACGATAATATGCATCATGACCTGTGATTACGACAATATCCGGTTTAAATTCTTTTAATAAGAGTAAGATGGCTTCATATATGTGGTCTTCGCTTATTTTTCTTCCAATGGCGAGAACGCCTTTTTTTTTATAAAAATTTAGACACTTTTCAAGATATTCTTTGTCACCATCAATATGCAAAATTTTTGCTGGTAAATAAAAATAGTCACTTCGGTCTTTGGGTAATTCGGGAGTTTTAATGGTATTTGTTAAATCTACGGTATCTTTTTCTAAATATTTTACTAAATCACTTTCGGGACTGTCGGCATATAATCTTACTTCTACTCCTTTTAGATAGTAAATGTCATTTTTGATGTTGGTTATTTTAAAAACGGTGTCATGATTATAGCTTTTTCTGGTTACTAAATCTCCCCTTTTTAATTTCATAAGATTCACCATTAAAATATATGCTTTTTTTGGCGTTTTAGACATAAAAAAACTAAGCTAGAGTATTTGCTATTTCAATAAATAATTCTAAGCTTAGTTCTTCAGCACGAACATGTTCTGGTAAGTTATGTTCTTCTAATACTTTTTTTATTTTTGGCCAGTCATAGTACTTTAAATTATTTTTTAAAGTTTTTCGCTTCATATGAAAGGCATCTTTGATTAGTTTGAAAAATAAATCTTCTTTTTTTAAATAAGCAAGTTTTTCAATTCGCCTCATGTTAATTACGGCACTTTCAACTTTTGGTACAGGATTAAATGCATATTTACTTACATCAAATAAATAATTCATATGAAAGTAGTAGTTTAAATATACCGTAAGAGATCCATAAGCTTTACTTCCTGGGGTTGCTGTTAGGCGCTCTGCTACTTCTTTTTGAACAAGTAGAGTCATGCTTTTTAATTTTTCAATTTTAATTGCATGTTTAATAATTGGAGTCGTAATGTAATATGGAATGTTGGCAATAATATAGATGTTTTCATAATTTTTATTTTCTATATCTTGGAAATCTACTTGTAAAAAGTCTTTAAAAACGATAGCTGTTTTGTCATTTTCTAGTTTTTTTAAAGTTTCTTTTAGTCTTTCATCAATTTCGTAACAAATTAAGAAACTCTTTTTTTCTTTTAAATATTTTGTTAGAGCTCCTTTTCCGGGACCTATTTCAATAATTAAGTCATTTTCATTTGTTTTAATAGAATCGGCAATTCTTTTTAAAATTGTTTCATCTTGAAGAAAGTTTTGACCTAAACTTTTCTTTGCTTTTATGTTCATGTTATCCTTCCAATCTAAAGAAAGATGGGTTATTTTTCCCATCCAAATCTTAATACATCATAAGTAATTGAACTTCTACCTACATAATTGTAAGCATATTCTTCGCTTGGTGTTAAAAGGTCGATATCATTTCCTAGAACACCACGATCTAAGACAATCGCAATAATTGGTTCATCACTAATTCTTTTACTTTCAAAACGAATGATACTTCCACATGGTAGATTTCGAGAAGATGCTACAATTCGAACTTCACCATATGTATTATCTATATAGGTGTCTGTTCCGTCTCTTACATCGACACTGTTACAAGCTAGAAAACCAGAGCAAGCTGGACAATCTGCAGCATATCCAGTTAAATCACCGGTGTAACTATCTAGAGAACCCCATAAATAAGTTTGTAGGGCTTCTTCATTTCTTTTTTCTTCTTCTTCTTTATTAATGTAAATCGCCATTGCTCCTAAATCAACACTTTTGTTGATGTTTTCATTGGTACTATAGGTTTCCATTTTTGATGATGAAGCACTTAGACCAAATAAAACAACGACAATAACACTTATTTTTATTATGTAATTCAAGTAAAATTTGCTTTTACTTAACATTCTTCTTCACCTCATTGGTAAACTAATCATATCATAAAACACTTTAAATGTCAAAAATTCGCTTGATATTGTTGTTGGTAATTGTTGCTAGTTCTTCTAAAGTAATTCCTTTTAATTCGCATATAAATTTGGCTATTTCCAGGATTCTTGCCGGTTCGTTTTTCTTGCCACGGTATGGTTCTGGAGTTAAATAGGGACTATCTGTTTCTAAGATAATATTATCTAACGGAATGTTTTTTACGACTTCTTTTAATTTTGAATTTTTGAAAGTAATTACGCCATTAATTCCTAGTAAATAGCCCATTTTTATATAAATTTTAGCTGTTTCTAAGGAACCAGAAAAGGAATGAATAACACCCGTTGTTTTATATTTTTTTAAAATATTAATGGTATCTTCAGTTGCTTCTCTAGAATGAATAATTACTGGTAAGCTGTGGGACTCGGCTATTTTTAACTGCGTTTCTAGTAATTCTTTTTGTTTTTCTTTGTTTTCTTTTGTGTAATGATAATCTAATCCTATTTCTCCAATCGCAATTACTTTGGGATTATTTAGGCTTTTTATTAATTCTTTTATGTCGATATCTTTAAAGTTATCAACATATTCCGGGTGTAATCCTATGGCAGCATATATATTTTTATGTTCTTTTGCTAAAGCGATTACTTCTTTGTTACTTAAGGTATCACAACCATTGTTGATAAAACGATTCACTTTATTTTCATTTGCATTTTTGATTACTTCTTCTATATTTTCATAATATTCTTTGTATATATGACAATGGGTATCTGTAAACATAATATCACCAAACTCATTATAAGATATTTCCTGTTTTTAGTAAAGTTTAATCATAATTAAGTTCATAATAAAAAAGCATCAACCATCATTATTGTACAGAACAACATGACGGTTAATGTTTACTAATTAGACAAATTTCTATTGCTTACCTTCTTTATCAATAGGGGTTTTGGTAGTAGAGAGGAGTTATTGTTAGTGAAGTTAAGAGCAATTTTAACTTTGATAAAAGAACTTTTTAGTCGTAATAAAAAGACATCAACCATCATTATAGTTCAAAACAACATGACGGTTAATGTCTACCACAAAAAGTAGGCATTTTAGACCCAATGCTCTACTAATTAAATTGTACCAAATCGCTTACGCGAAATCTATATTATTTCTTCGATTAAACAATTTTTCTAACAAATTTCTTATTAAA
>CALVQS010000037.1 GCA_944358165.1 uncultured Bacilli bacterium
ATAAAGATTTATTTTCATTGTCGTTTGTTTCTTAAAGACGAACACAGTGAGACGGAAAGGAATGTTTAGAAAAATGACAATTGTTTTTAAAGTTAGTGATAATATTAAACCACTTATGATGGAATTTTATAAAGACCGGATGCTTGATAAAAAGCCTCCCTACTCTGTTTTTCAAGTTAAAGATTATGATTGTGTAATCACATTATATGAATCTGGAAAAGTGATGTTTCAAGGAATTGGTGCTGATATTGAAGCAAGCTATTGGATTGAAGAAGAACGAATTAAAAATGGTCGTATTATTGATACTACTACGGGAAAAGATAAGAAAAATACACCAAATGAGAGAATTACCTTTAATGTAAGCACGATTGGTTCGGATGAAGTTGGAACTGGTGACTTTTTTGGACCTATCGTTGTTACTGCTACTTATGTTTCCAAAGAAAATATTGATTTTTTAATTGATTTGGGTGTTCGCGATTCTAAGAAAATTACGGATGATAAAATTAAAAAAATAGCTCCAGCCATTATTAAAAAAATTCCTTATACAACTTTCATTTTAAATAATACTAGTTATAATAAAAATTGGAATGAAGACTTAAATATGAATAAAATTAAAGCTATCCTTCATAACAAAGTTTTGGTTAGTATGAAAAATAAAAATTATCCTTATGAAAAAATTGTTGTCGATCAATTTGTTTATCCAGCAAAATATTTTGAACATATTAAAGAGGCCAAAGAAAAAGTTACTGATATTACTTTTACGACAAAAGCTGAAGATAAATGTTTATCTGTTGCAGCCGCATCTATTATTTCTCGTTATATTTTCTTAGGAGAAATGAAAAAATTAAGTCAAGCACTTGGTATGGTCATTCCTAAAGGTGCAGGACCTAATGTAGATGAAGTAGGAATGGAAATTGTAAAAAAATATGGGTTTGATAAACTTTATGAAGTGGCAAAAATGAATTTTAAAAATAAAGAAAAAATTAAAAGTGGTCTAAAAAAATAGATCACTTTTTATGTGCAAATATCTAAGATTAATAATTCTAATGCATAATATTTGTCTAACTTTCCACTTTTTATTTTTAAATCTAGTTCCTCTAATTTTATTAACCATTCTTCTAATTCTTTTATTTTATAAGGAAACGCTTTTTTTAAATACTTTTCTAATTGCCAATCCATTAGATTTAATTCATTTAAAATTTCATATTCTCTTTTGTTTTGCTCTAATAACTTTTTGATATTTAACATAATGCGAATATCTCTAGCAATTAGAGAGATTAAAATAGTTGGCTCTACTTTCATTGTTTTTAAATCCTTTAATAGAGATAAACTTTTGTCTAAATCTCCATCAATTAAAGCATCCACAAATAAGAAATTATTGGTATTGATTGATTTGGAAATAATATTTTCTACGTCTTCTTTTTTTATATAACACGGTTCATTATAATATAAAATAATTTTTTCTACTTCACTCATGACTAAATCATAATTATTTAAGCTATTAGCAACAATATATTTTACGGTATCTTTACTTATTTTATAGCCTTCTTTTTCAAAGTATTTCTCTACCCTATTTTCGATTTCATAGTATTTTAAAGTTGGAATATTTATAATTTCATATTTTTCTTTCAATACTTTCACTATTTTTTTTCTGCTATCAATTTTTTCATTGCAGATAAAAATAAGACTTGATAAGGCATTCGGATTATTAAAATAATTTAGTAAAGCATTTGTATCTTTTTCACTTAATTTCCCGCTACCAAAAAAATTAGCATTTCGAACTATAATAAACTTTTCTTCCTCAAACATTGAAAAATAACCTGCTTCTAAAAGAACATCTTCTATCGTATTAATGCTCATATCAAAAGACGTTACATTTTTATTATCTTTTACAATACTATTTATTTTTTCATTGATTAATAATCTACTTTCACCACTAATTAACACTATCTTCATATTTACCACTTTCTAATTATATCATTAAATCAAAAAAATATATAGCTTAAGCTTGAAAAAAGTTCTTATTTTTAAGGACTATAAGTTTTTATTTTAAATTTGCCTTTTTTTATTTGAAACATAATGGTGCCATCTTCATCGGTTCGATAAATTTTAGAATTTGCTAAATTTTCTAAAACTTCCTTATTAGGATGACCATATCGATTATTTTTTCCGACGGATATAATCGAATATGTTGGCTTAATTTCTTCAATAAATTCTAAACTTGTACTAGTTTTACTACCATGATGGCCTACCTTTAGAACCTGAATATTTTTTAAATTATATTCTTTTATAATTTCTTTTTCTACTTCAATCCCAGCATCTCCCATAATTAGGAATGAAAGATGATTTATTTTAAAATATAAAACTAAAGAACTATCATTTTCGTCTTCTTTTATTTGATTATTTAAATTTATAATTTCAAACTTATTAAAATCATTTGTATCTACTTTACTTATAATTTGACTTTCTAATTCATTTATTTGATTTTTGTTTATCCAAACATTTTTAACTTTTATTTCTTCCATGATCTTATTTGCATAACCAATATGATCCATATCTCCATGAGTAGCAATTAATAAATCAAGCTTAGTAATTCCCTTGCTTTTTAAAAAAATTATTATGTTACTAGAACCATCATAGACTTTATTTCTAGTTTCCCATTCTTCTGTTTCATAGGTAATTTTTCCACCGGTATCAATCATAATTGCATATTTTAAATTCTCTCCAATAATTAAAGTACTATCTCCTTGCCCAACATCTAAAAAATATACATAAGAATTAGAGTTTAAATATGGAAGTAACTTATAAGTTATAACTAAAAAAAACATAAAAGCAAAATATTTTAAATGATTTTTATAAATCATATATACAAAAAAATAATAGATTATGATAAATATAAAATTAATTTTAGGTACTACTAGATTTATTTCAAATAAATTCAAAAAATTACTAGTCCATTCTAGAACTTGAATTCCAATTTTTAATATTGGTTCTATAAATGGTATGATAAATGTTATTAGAGTTAATGGAAATAAAATAACGGTAACTAATGGTACAATAATTACATTATTTAAAATTGTAAGTAAATTAATTTCATAAAAATTATAAATTGTTACTGGAAAACTAAATAAAAAAGCAATAGCGCTTATTTTGATTAATTTTACTAGATAATTTCCGGTGATTTTTTTGCTAAATAAAATCAGACCAAAAGAAGTTAAAAAAGAATAAATAAATCCTAAATTATATATGTAAAATGGATTGATGATGATTAAAAACAAAAATAATAAATAAAGAGCATTAATTGTATTTAGTTTCAAATTACTTTTACGATTTAGTAGTAAGAAAATATATAATAATCCACCTCGAAGTACAGATGGTGTAAATCCAACTAAAAACATATAGAAAAATAAAAAGAGGACAATAATTATTTCTCCAATATGCTCGTTTATTTTTAGTTTCTTAAAGAATGCTTGTAAAAATAAGGCAAGAGCGCTTATATGCATGCCGGAAACAGCGAAAAGATGCGTTGTTCCGTTTGCTTGATATTCCTTATAAACATCATTGTCGATATAGTCAACTTCCCCTAAAATTAAAGCGTACAAATAAGCGCTCGAATCCCCTATTTCTTCTATTTTATGCATAAAACTGGTTTTTATGTTACTTAAAAGATCCGTTTTATCAGATAAAACAATTTTACTTGCATTGAATACTCGATATATTTTATTATTATAAAGATACTTTGCATAATTAAAAGTATTAGGAATGGTATTTTGATATGGGCTTGATACACTTCCTTCTAATACTACTTTGGAACCTATTAAAATATTTTCTTTTAGATAATTCTTTTCTTCTAAAGAATTTATATAATAGGTTACTTGAACTTTTTCTTCTGCCTTTACTTGCATACTGAGTTTATTTCCATCAATCGTGTAAGACAAGATATTTCCAGTGAGTGTAGTAGTATCTTCGGCAATTTTACTTTCGTAAGTTATCCATTTGGTAAATATCAAAATGTAGATGCAAGCAAAAATTAGACTTATTACAATAAACTTCTTAGACTGTAATATAATCCTTAATCTTTGCAAATACTGTATCGCCTATTCCACTTACATTTAAAATATCTTCAATTTTGCTAAAGTTCCCATTTTGATTTCGATAATCAATGATTGCTTGAGCTTTTACCGAGCCAATTCCGTTTAACGTGTCTAATTGTTCTTTGTTTGCAGTATTAATGTTGATTAAGCCTGAAGATTCTTCTTTGGTGTCGGTAGTGTTATTATTTGTAGAACTGCCAGCTGTGGATGAATTTCCAGTGATAATAATACTTTCACTTTTCTCTACACAATCAGCAATATTGTAACTCTCGCTTTCACAGGTTTCTGATGCAGTGGTTGGTGATGAAATCACTTTATTACTTTCTTTTTTGTTATAAATATAGATAACCATTTCATCACTTACTTTTTTACTTAAATTAATATTATCAATTTCAGCATCTTCGTTTAATCCTCCAGCTAGAGTAATGACATCACTTATGATAGCTCCTTCTTGTACTTCGTATACCCCAGGAGTTTTTACAGCCCCTTTGATATCCACGTGAAAAGTAAGTGGTGTTACCTCCTTTTCTTCCTCCTCCACTTTTTCTTGTTCTACATCAGCCAACAAATTAGTATTTTCTACTACTTCTGTATCTTCTTTAAAAATACTATAGCAAGATAAAATAATACTCACGCAAACTAAAAAAATGATTGCAAAATATGGCCAATATTTTTTTAAAATAAATTCTACATTTTCCATCTTCTTCCTCCTTTCGCTAGCATTGTAGCAGAAAGGATTTAGGAATGCAAATGGCCAATTTGATGTATTTCACTAGGGAAATTGACCTATTTCAGGCTTGAAATCGTATCGTTTCACCAGTGAAATCACACTTATTTGCATTTTTTACGTTTTTTGAATAAAGTAGTAAAAAGGAATAAAATAACAAGAAAACAAATACTTGCAATGAGAGGAGCAACATATTTTGGTAGATAAGTATCTGTTTTAACTTCTAGTGATTCAAAATAATTTAAAGTATCCGCTGCTTCTTCGGCTTCCTTTTTATATACTTCTAGATAATAACTTGTAGATTCCTCCTCATTATAAACCGTAATTACAACCTCTGTTTTATCTTCTGTTAGATGATTATTAAAAATTGATATTTCATCATCTTCTTCTATTTCATAATTTAACTTTAATTCTTCGTCTTCATTCGTCATTTTTACTGTATATCTTGTATTTAACGAATCAAATTTTAAAGATAATTCTCCATTTAATATTTCTAGTCTTTTTAGCATAACTTCCACCTAAATTTAGTTTAAACAAAAAAAGAAAGATTATTCTTTCTAGATTAGCTTCAATAAAATTTCATTCATTACATAAAGCTTTTTGGGATTAATATAAATATAGCCGTCTTTATAGATTAAATCCCCACTTTTTACTAATGGTTTAATTGGAAAAATTGTTTGCATATTTTCTTCATATTTTTCAAAAAATCTTTCTAAGTTTACCCCTTCTAATTTTCGTAAGCCTAAGATTAATTCATTTTCCATATTATCTACTTTACTCATTAGAGATTTGCTACTAATGAAGTTTCCTTTTAAATATTCGGTTAGACTTTTGGTATTTTCATAGCGAATTGAACCAACAAAACCACTAGCACCAACACCAAACCCATAATACTCTTCATTATTCCAATAAGTTAAATTGTGTTTGGATTCAAATTCTTTTTTAGCAAAATTAGATATTTCATAGTGAATATAGCCTTTTTTCTTTAGCCTTTTACAAATAGTTTCGTAAAGTTTAAAATCTCGTTCTTCTTCTATCGGTTTTACTTTATTTAAACCAACTAAAGTATTTTTTTCAATAATTAAACTATAAGTACTAATATGTTCTGGTTTTAACTTTAAAAATTTCTTTAAATCTTTTTTTAAAACAGAAACCGTTTCTTTCGGAATTGCATACATTAAATCTAAATTAATATTTTTAAAACCAATTGTTCTTAGTAAGTTCATCTTTTTCTTCGCATCTTTAAAATTACTTTCTCTTTTCATAAATTCTAGTTTTTCTCTATCAAAAGATTCAATTCCAATACTTAATCTATTTACTCCATTTTCATATAAAAAGCAAAATTTTTCCTCTTCAATATCATTTAGATTGCATTCAAAAGTAAATTCGAAATTTTTTGCTTTATGAAATTTCTTTAATATTTGAAAGAGACTTTTTAGTTCATCTAAGGATAGACAACTAGGTGTTCCACCACCAATATAAAGTGTTTCTATTTCCTCACCCATGTAAGAATTATCAATTTCACTTTCTAACTCTTTTAAATAAGGAGAAATCCAGTCATGATTATAAACGACTTTGCAAAAATCACAATAGGAACAGATACTATTACAAAAAGGAATATGAATGTATACCGCTTTTATCTTTTCCATTGTTCTTTATTTACCTTATCTATTACCGAAAGTTTGGTTGTTTCGACATACTCGTCAATTCTTTTTTGCAATTCTTCATCCTTTATTCCTCTAATCATATCATGTAAAGTACTTTTTGGTATTTGTGATAGTTCTGATAATTGTTCTAAAGTAATTCCTGTTAAATAAGCTTCGGCATACATTTTGGCTGTAAAGTCTTCATAGCTTTTAGCTCTCTTTCCAGCTTTTCCTCCCTTTTTTTGTCCTTCTAAAATCATTTTTGTTTGAGCTAATTTTAGACGTTCCGCTAAGAGAGGATCATATCCTTCTTCTTTTTCATCTCGGATTTTTGCTAAATATTTTTTGATACTAGAAGTTGATTTAGAGAAATGTGCTGCTGCTTCACTAATTGTATGATTATCAATGATGTAGTTTGCGATTTGTTTTATATATTCTTTATCCATTATTCATCATCTCCACTTAATACGGCTAGAAAAGCTTCTTGTGGTACTTCCACTGATCCTACCATTTTCATTCTTTTCTTACCTTCTTTTTGCTTTTCTAAAAGTTTTCTTTTCCGTGATACATCTCCACCATAACATTTTGCTAAGACATTTTTACGCATTGCACTTACGGTTTCTCTGGCAATTACTTTTGAGCCAACACTTGCCTGAATTGGTAGTTCAAACATTTGCCTTGGAATTAATTCTTTTAATTTTTTAACTATTTTTCTTCCTCTTTCATAAGCAAAATCTTTATGAACAATTACACTTAAAGCATCCACTGTCTTACCATTTAATAAAATATCCATTTTTACTAAATCCGATTCTTCATAACCAGATATTTCATAATCAAAAGAAGCATAGCCTTTGGTATAACTTTTTAATTTGTCAAAGAAGTCATAAACAATTTCTGATAAAGGAATATGATAATGAATGTTTACTCTCGTCTCATCTATGTATTCCATACTTTTATATCTTCCTCTTTTGTTTTGACATAACTCCATAATTGGACCAATGTATTCGCTTGGTACAATGATATTTGTATATATAAATGGCTCTTTAATCCATTTAATTAAACTTCGCTCTGGCATTTTATTAGGAGAATCAATCTTTATTAATTCACCATTCGTCTCGCAAATCTCATAAATTACACTTGGACTAGTAGCAATAATATCTATACCAAATTCTCGTTCAATTCGAGTCATAATAACATCCATATGTAACAAGCCTAAGAATCCTGTACGAAAACCAAAACCTAAGGCATCTGATGTTTCTGCCTCAAAACTTAGGGCAGCATCATTTAGTTTTAATTTGTTTAATGCTTCTTTTAAATCTTCAAAACGATTTGGCTCTACTGGGAACAGGCCAGAATATACCATTGGTTTCATTGGCTGATATCCTTTTATTGGCTCACTTGCTGGCTCACTTGCTAAAGTAATGGTATCTCCTACTTGAACTTTAGAAATATCTTTAATACTTGCACAGACAAAACCTACTTCACCAACCGTTAGTTCTTCTCTTTTCTCTTCCTTTGGAGTCGAAACACCAAGCTCTACAATTTCAAACTCCGAATTACTTTGCATTAATTTGATATGATCTTTTACTTTTAAAGAGCCATCTACTACTTTTACAAGAGCGATCACACCACGATAAGCATCATATCTGCTGTCAAAAATTAGGGCTCTTGTTTTGGTATTTGGATGAACTTCAGGAGCTGGTATTCTTTTAATAATTTCTTCAATTAGTTTTGGTACTCCTTCACCCGTTTTACCACTACATAATACAATTTCGCTTTCTAGAAAGCCAAAAACTCTTTTTAATTCTTCAGTAACTCTTGGAATATCCGCATTTGGTAAATCAATTTTGTTAATTACGGGAATAATTGTTAAATCTTGAGCTAAGGCTAGATAGAGATTGGCAATGGTTTGAGCTTCAATTCCCTGGGCAGCGTCTACAACTAAGACTGCTCCTTCACAAGCAGCTAGACTACGAGATACTTCATAAGAAAAATCCACATGTCCTGGAGTATCAATTAAATTTAGAATATATTCTTCATTATTATACTTCGTATGTAGTTCTACTGCATTTAATTTAATGGTAATGCCTCTTTCTCGCTCTAAATCCATACTATCTAGAATTTGGTCTTTCATTTCTCTTTTATCTAAGGCACCAGTATATTCTAAAATACGATCAGCAAGAGTACTTTTACCATGATCAATATGAGCTATAATTGAAAAATTACGAATGTTTTGTTTCTTCATATTTAACACCAATAATATTTTAACAAATACTTGGGTTAAAGTCTAGAAGTATTCCTTACATCAAATAAAAACTGTGTTTTTTTATCACATAGTCTAAAACTAAAAATATTTTTAATTCTTAGTTTTCAATATATCCACATTCATAATTTTCTAAAGAACATCTTGTTGTAATAGTTTCGTTTTCAAAATCAATATAGTCAAGATTAATATCTTTAAATTTTTCAAAAGGATAATAATGATATGGCAAATTATAATTATCCGAATTAGGGAAAGAAAAACTTACATCTTCTTTTATAAATTCTGTGCTATTTAAAGTATACTGGATTAGTTTCAGATTCTCTGTTAATAAAATCATTTTAGTATTTGAAAAGGATAACTAATTGCTAGTTATCCTTTTTTCTTTTTGTTCTTTTTCTTTAATTCTTTTTTCTTTGCTTTTGCTTCTTCTCGATACTTTTTCATTAATTCAAATACATTATTATCCAAATTTGGGAATGCTTTTAGAAGCCTATTTGGGAATGCCTTAAATCCAGCGATACTTTCTTTTAATCTTTTTTCAAATATAACTGGTATCTTAGCAATTTTTTCATTTTTTAACTCTTCGACAATAATAATCCTGTTTCTTAAGTTATAAGCGATAATAACGGAATAAGTTACATCTAAAACAAAGATTACGGTAAATATAATTGCTAGCGTCATCCAAACTTTAAATGAAAATAAACTAAATAGGAAATAAAATCCTGGGGCTATTACATAAATAATTAATAAAGATAAAATACCAAAGGCAAAAGAATTTTGTAAACAAATTCGACCATTTATATTGTATTTTCGATCACTATAATCCCACCATTTATTATGAAATATTTTTTCTAATAAGAATGATGTAAAATATTCTAGAGCACTGGTAATAATTATTCCAAAGACAAATACGACTACGGGATCGGCATAGTATCTAAGCAAACAAAATAATATTAAAACTGCTCCTAAACCATAAACTGGTATGACTGGACCACATAAAAAACCTCTATTTACAAATCTTTTGCTCGCTAAATAGCACCAAAAAACTTCGATTAAATAGCCAAAAAAAGAACATAAATAAAATATTAAACTGCCATAAACAAATATTTCTTTCATATTAATCACTATTTCATTATAACACGGACTTTCCAAGAAAACTATTCTTTTTGTGAATAATTCCTAAAAGACATCATATAATCTAGTAAGTCTAGGAGGAATTTAGAAATGATTAATAAACAAAATTTGTGGTTTTTAACTCTTTTTTCCCTTATTATGGTACTTAGTATTTATTATCTTACCATGTCTGATGATGCTTTATCTACTCTAAATGTAAATAGTGATTTATCAGAGGAAACCGAAGTAGTCGTTAGTAGTGAAAATGATACTTTGGTTGCTTTAAGAGTTTCTCTAGAAGAAGAACTATTATCTAGAATGAATGAACTAGAAGATATTTTACTTAGTGATGTTGCTACTTTACAAGAAAAAAATGATGCATATGAAGAACTTCAAAGTTTAAACCAAAAAGAAAGTGAAAAAGAAGCGATTATAAAACTCATTAAAGAACAATTTAAATTAGATTCGGTGGTACAAATTGATAATCTTAATATTACAATTACGATTGCTAGTACTACTCATGATGCAACTCTTGCTAATAATATTATTCGAAGTGTTCAAGAACTTTATGATCAAGATATGTATATAACGGTTAAATTTAGTTAATTAGGCAATCTATTTAACCAAAATAAGATTTCACTCATAAAATACACTAGAAACATAAAAGAAATGAGTGATTATTCTATGAAAAGAAGTATTTTGACTAATCGAGAAAAAGAAGTATTTGAATTATTAGTGCTTAATAAATCAACGAAAGATATAGCGAATATTCTAAGAATTAGTGAAAAAACAGTTCGGAATCATATATCGAATACCATTCAAAAATTAGGGGTTAAAGGAAGAGCTAGTGCAATTGTTGAATTAGTGCGTTTGGGTGAAATAACAATATAATTTATCTCCTTCGGGAGATTTTTTAGTACTTAA
>CALVQS010000038.1 GCA_944358165.1 uncultured Bacilli bacterium
AACATTGAAAACCTTATATTTTATGTTATTCCTAGTTTATAATTACTTTACGTCAATTTTTTATGCGATTGCCTTAATCTTTTTTTCATGATTTGGCTTAAACAGCAGAATTTGTCGAACTTTTGTCCTTGCTTTTGGCCTCTTTTTATAGTAAGATGGGCTTAGTTTTAGAAAACGAGGAATTATGAAGTTTGATGTTTTAGGATATGAATTAGATCAAGAGCAAAAAAAAGCTGCTTTTACAACAGAGATAAACAGTATTATTATCGCTGGTGCAGGAGCTGGAAAAAGTACCACGATGGTTGGTAAAATTAAGTATTTGGTTCTTTTTAAAAATGTGCACTTAGAAAATATCTTGTGTATTACCTTCACAAATAATGCTGCTTTAAGCTTAGAAGAAAAAATAAAGAAAGAATTAGGGCAAACGATTAAAGTTTATACTTTTCATAAACTTGCTTTAGAAATATTAAAAGATGCTCATATTCATAAAAAAATTGCTCAAGATGATTTGTTAGAGTATATGATTGAAGAAATTTTAGCAAGTATTCCTGGTAAGTATTTTGAAAAATTATTTTTAGATAAAAAGTATTCCGATCAAAAAGAATTTTTGGAATATAAAAAAGTTATCGCTCGCTTTATTCGCCTTTTTATGGCTAATTATTATGAATCCCATTATTTTGATGTTATTTTAAAGAAAGCAAGAAAGAAGGATTTGCCACTTCTTTTGATTATTAAAAAAATATATGAAATGTATGTGCTTGAAAAAGAATCTTGTGGGATGATTGATTTTGATGATATGATTTATTTTGCTACCAAAACTGTTTTAAATCAAGGAATAAATAAAAAGTATCATACAATTATTGTTGATGAATATCAGGATACTTCGATGATTCGAGAAAATTTAGTGCAAGCCATTCGAGAAAAAACACACGCATATGTTACCGTTGTTGGAGATGATTTTCAATCTATCTATCGTTTTTCTGGTTGTGATATTAATAATTTTTTGGAATTTAAAAAACATTTTAAACCTGCAAAATCTCTTTATATTACGAATACTTATCGAAATAGTACGGAACTTATTCGTGTTGCTGGTTCTTTTATTATGAAAAATCCTAGACAAGTAAAAAAGAAATTAAAAGCGAAAAAGAGTATCAAAAAGCCGATTGTTCTTTGTTATTATAAAAATATAAAAGAAGATTTTTTCAAGCTTATAAAATATATTAACTCGCCAAATCTTATGATTTTGGGAAGAAATAATTTTGATATTTACTCGGTATTAAATTCAAAATTAAAATTTGAAAATAATCAAATTCTTTATCAGGATTATAACATCTATTATAAGACCATTCATAAAGCGAAAGGATTAGAAGAAGATAATGTCGTAATTATTAATCTTACAAATGATAAAAACTCTTTACCTTCCAAAATAAAAGATGATAAAATCCTTCGTTATGTTATTAAACATTATGATATATACCCCTTTGAAGAAGAAAGAAGACTTTTTTATGTTGCTTTAACCCGTACTAAAAATTATTGTTATTTATTTGTTCCCAAAGATCATCCATCTATTTTTGTAGAAGAACTCAAAAAAAATTATAGAGAATATCTCTCTATAATAAATCTTTAAACTCTGTTGCTTCTTCCCCTACCTTGATATTTATTACTTCATGGTTTTTTATGGCAGTATAAATTAGATCTTTGTAAGGAATTAA
The DNA here is from genome assembly GCA_944358165.1 of uncultured Bacilli bacterium. Classification (GTDB taxonomy): domain Bacteria; phylum Bacillota_I; class Bacilli_A; order RF39; family UBA660; genus Caccenecus. The sequence goes on from CALVQS010000038.1 coordinate 1,713, forward strand.
TGCTTCATATTCGACACATTTTTCTTTACTAGGATTAATCACTGGATGTTTTGGTACAAATATGGTACAGCAGTCTTCATATGGTAAAATACTTGTTTCATAAGTATCAATTTTTTTAGCTATATCAATAATTTCTAGTTTATCAAAACATGCTAGAGGTCTTATTACAGGGATTTTTACTACTTCGTTAATTGCACTCATACTTGTTAGAGTTTGACTTGCTACTTGGCCAATGGATTCTCCATTAATTAAAATTTTAGCATTTCTTTTACTAGCAATAATTGCACTAATTCGGTACATCATTCTTCTCATAATCGTAATTAGATATTCATGAGGAATCTTTTTATAAATAGCTTCTTGGATATCTGTAAAATTAATAACATGTAAAGTGATATCATTATTGTAAATTGCTAATTTTTTAGCTAAACTCTTTACTTTTTCTTTGGCTTCATTACTTGTATGAGGAGGACTTTCAAAGTAGATTGCTTCTATTTTTACTCCTCTTTTCATTGTGAGGAAACCTGCTACCGGTGAGTCAATTCCTCCACTTAACATTAAAAGGCCTTTCCCTAAAGTTCCTACCGGATATCCACCTAACCCTGTAATCTTTTCAAAATAAACTAAGGTATTGTTGCATCGATATTCTACGTTTACTAAAACTTCTGGGTTTTTTACTTCTACTTTTAGGCCTTCTATATTCTTTAGTATGTATGCTCCTAAATTTTTGCTTAATTCTACACTCGTTGTATTTAAATTTTTATTGCTTCTTTTACTTTCTACTTTAAAAGTTGTAAATTCTTTTTCCTTTAATAATTTTAAGATTTCTTCTTTAATCTGATTAAAATCTGTTGAATCAATTATATAACCAATATTTATTTCATGAATACCAAAAATATTCGTTATTTTTTTTATTACTTCCTCAAAGTTTTCATTTGTATGAATAAACATTCTGCCTAAATCATAAGTTACTTCTGCATTCATTCCTTTTAGGGCAAATAAAATATTTTCTTTTAGTTTTTTTAAAAAGAAATTAATGTTGTCTTTTTTGGTTGATAATTCACCATATTTAATTAATATTACTTTTTCCATAAACATCACATGAGTATTATACTTAAATTTTTGGGTTTTGTAAATTAAAAAGCAAATAAATTGTATTATTGAAAATTTATAGTAAAGCAAGAAAAAAGAAACCTCAGTTCCTTTTTCCCCCGTTAATACGGAATTTAATTACATATTAATGATATCATAATTTAATATCCTTGTAAATATGTAACTATTATATTTATATGCTTTTTTTTAATAATTATGCATTTTATTCTATATTCTTAAAAAAGTTTAAATTTATTCCAGTAAATTCAGTATATTTTTTTCTTGCTGGAAAATTTTTATATTTAGATTTAGTTTCAATTAAATTTATATTTTTTAATATAGAATTTATTTGATTTGTTATTTCTTTTAATTTCTTTTCTTTGGATTTTAATTCCTTTTTATATGATTTTCCTAATTCAATTTTTTCTATTAATTCAGTTGTATGTAATTTATATGCAGATAATTTTGACATTGCCATTTTAAGATTAGCGATTTCATTTGCATTTGTTACTTCTGTGACTGGTTTATTTAAAATTATATTATACTTAGAGTATATTTTTGTTAATTCAGAATAAAAATCTGTGTTTTTATCAATATGTTTTAGTATTTTATACAATATATATATTATTTTTGAAAGGTCTAGTTTAGTAGAGTTATTTGCATTAAAATCATCATTACCAAAATATTCTTTTAAACAGTACATTAATGAACCAATTATATTTATTTGCTGCTTTTCTTTCGATATTTTTTTACCTTTTTTATCCGTGTATTCTGATTTTACATTTGGTAATTCATATTCAAATTTCGGATTTCCGTTTACTCTATATTTTGATACATTATAACAATATATTGGTTGATTATGAGCCAACATATTTCTAAATTCTCCTAAATAGCATAATAATGTTTTGAAGTTATTAATCATTTTCTTTTCATAATTAATTTGTTTTTCAGATTTTCCCCTATTTTCTTCTGTTAAATTGAGCTTGGTAAAAAAATTTATGCAACGTAAAAATATTCTATATGAATCTTTCGAATTTAAATTTGCTATTGCATAATAGGTTTGATTCATAGCTAATTCATTTATAATAATCCAATAAGGTACAATTAAATGTTGATCTCTTTTTCTTTTTATTGGCTTTGACTTTTGATTATCATATTTGTCAATTATTAATTTCATTGTGTCAAATGACTTTGATTTTAAAGAATTAGTATTATAATTATCCATATTAACTAAATAATTTGGCTTAGCATTTATATCATTGAGATATGAAATAAAAATATTTTTTACATTTTCTTCAATTATCAATGTATATTTTAATAACATCATTCGTAATTCATGTTCAAATTTATACATTCTTATAAAATCTGTATATAATGTCCCTGGACTATAAACATGATGATGATATTTAATCATTTGTATTTGTTCTTCTTTTTCTTTTAGTGTTTTGCCATCTAACCCATATTTTTTGCATATTTTATTACATATAGTTTCATATAAATCATTATCAGTAATGTCATTTTTTATTTGAAAAGATTTTCTATAAAAATTTAATTTTATTTTATTTGATATATCATTTTTTATATCATCAATAGTATATTCATCATATACAAAAAGATCTTTGTAAGCGTTAATTACTTGAAAATAACTATATTTTTTAAATAGAGCTTTATCTCCTCTTAAAAATTTTATTCCCTTATTTTTAGCAATTGTAATCAGCTTATTAGTTGAATTAGTTTCCATAAAACCCCCAATTTGTTATAAAGCTTTAATTATGTAAGCCACTTAGTTTACGATAAATTTCATCAAAATACTGAATAAATTTGTTTACTTCATCTGTTGTTGTTAAGTGTGATAAGCTGATTCTTAGAGTAGATGATGCTCTTACTTTATCATTATAAACAGCCATTACACTACTTGATAAGGTTGCACTAGAACAAGCTGTATTAGAACTGATATATATTTCGTATTCTTCTAGAGCATGAATAAAAGTTTCAGCTTTAATATTTCGTAAGCTTATGTTTAAGATATGAGGAATACTATACTTGGTTTTATTAATCATTACTCCATTGTATTTTTTTAGAGCATCGATGATTTTCGCATTTAATCTTTCGATAAATCTTTCTCTTTTTTCTATGTCTGTTGTAGCAAGTCTAACGGCTTTTGATAGAGCAACAATTAAAGGTACTGCTGGAGTTCCTGGATTTAACATATTGGTTTTACCAGAGCCAAATAAGATAGGAGTAATACCAATGCTATTATTTTTATATAAGACGCCGATTCCCTTTGGGCCATATATTTTGTGGGCTGTAAAAGTTGCTAAATCAACGTCATGCATACTTATACTTACTTTACCAATCGCTTGAGTCATATCAGAATGAAAAACTGTATTCGGATTTTCTTTTTTGATTATTTGCCTGATCATTTTTAAAGGTTGTCTGATACCTAGTTCACTATTTACGGCACAAATACTAACTAAAATCGTATCTTCTCTAATTAATTTTTTTAAATCTTCAAAATCAATTAGTCCTTCTTCGTCATTGTTTACATAACTAATTTCAAAACCAATACTACTTAAATAGTCACATATAGCATAAATGGATGGATGCTCTAATTTGGAAACAATAATATGTTTTCCTTTTTTATGGTTATGCATGACAATTCCAATTAAAGCTAAATTGTTGGACATGGTTGCTCCACCAGTATAAGTGATTTCATTTTCGTTAATATTAAATATTTCTGCAATTTGTTTGGTTGCACTGTTCATTAAATTCTTGGCTTTTACTCCTAGTTCATGTAAAGAGTTGGGATTGCCAAAAAAATCTTTGCTTGTCTTATTATATGTATCTAACACTTCAAATCTCATGGGTGTTGTTGCACTATAATCTAAATAAATCATCTATAAGTCACCTAATTCTATTATACAAAAAAATTAGTCGTTATTCCATATAAAAGTAATTAAAAATACTTTATTTTACTTTAAAATGTCTTTGTAGATTTTTAAAGCTTTGGCTACTACTTCTTTTCTTGAGTAATGTTCTGCACATTTTCTTAGTTCTGATACTTGATATTTATCTAAGTTTTGATAGACATCCATAATGGCATCTTTTAAAGCTTCTATGTTGCCTACTTCTACTAATTTGCCATTACGATCATTAATATATTCTTCTGGGCCTAGACATTTTGTCGATACCACTGGCATTCCACTTGCTAAAGCTTCTACTCCAGGTATACAGAAAGTTTCTTTTTGGGATGCAATTACAAAAATATTGTGTTTTACTAAAAGTTCGGCAATTTCTTCTTTGTTTTTTCTGCCTACAAAATGAACATACTTTTCCATTTTAAGTTCCCCGCATTTCTTTTTGTATTCTTCTTCTAAAAAACCATCACCAACAATGGTTAGCTCGGGATTTTCTACCTTTTTTTCTTCAACAATCCTTTTTAGAGCAGCGATGATGTCATCAATTCGTTTTCCTTGTCTTAGTGCAGATACCGTTATTAGTTTTAGCCCTTCTACTTTTTTTCTTGGCTTGTTGAATATTTCTGTATTTATTACATTTGGTAATACTTCACAATCTATGTTTTTCTTTTTTATTTCTTCAGCCATAAAGTTGCTTACAGTTGTGTATTTGGAATTTTTTAAAACATATGATCCATATTTTTCATTTTTTCCTTCAAAAAAACGTTTGAAATAAGAAGAATGCTCAGTTACAACTACAGGAATATCATATTTCTTTCCTAAAACGCAGGCTGCATAACCAGCAGGAATCGTTACCATAGCGTGTAATATGTCTGGCTTAGGATTTTCTTTTAAATATTCTTTAAAAGCTTTTTCTAATTTTTTTACATATCTTTTTAATTGCCAATCAAAGCTAATTGGTTCTACATTTAACATTCTTGTTATATAAGTTTTATATCCTCTCTCTTCTACTACTCTCTTCTTTGGCATAAATAAATACTTTATGGGATTATTTAAACGTTCTCTTTCAATAAATAGCATGTTTACATGAACATTCTTTTTTTCACTTAATGCTTCACAATATTCTAAATGATAATTTCCCATTAACTTATCTTTGCCACTTGGATACCATGTTGGTATTACTAATATATTCATATACTTCACCTTCTTTTTAAGTATAGCAAAAGTTATGCTTTATTACAATTAAAAAAGAATGACTCTTCATCACTCTTTAAAATCGATTGTCTTTATTCCTTAGGAATGGTGGAATATCATATTCGTCATCTAATGTTTCTTCTACTTGTTGACGACGCCTTGGCATCCCATTTCCATCACTAAATAACATCTCGTCTGTTTCTCCTTGGTCTTCAAATCCCGTTGCAATTACCGTTACAATTACTTCATCTGTTAAATTGTCATTTTGAATAGCACCAAAGATAATATTGACATCATTGTTAGCTGCCGCACGAACTGTTTCAACAGCATCTTCAATTTCAAATAAAGTTAAGTTTGAACCACCGGTTACATTTACTATTGCATTGGTTGCTCCTTCTATCGTTGCTTCAAGTAAAGAATTTGCTACAGCTTGACGAGCAGCTTCTATTGCTCTATTTTCACCAGCATTGCAGCCTATACCAATGATGGCAGTTCCACTTTTTTGCATAACTGTTTTAACATCAGCAAAGTCTAGGTTGATAATTCCTGTTACAGCGATTAAGTCAGAAATTGATTGTACTCCACGGTGAAGCACGTTATCTACTTCTTTAAATGCATCTTTAAATGATGTATTGCGGTCAATAATATCTCTTAGTTTATCATTCGGAATAACAATTAAGGTATCTACATTTTTCTTTAGTTCTTCTAGTCCTAATAAAGCATTTTCCATTCTTCTTTTTCCTTCAAAACGGAATGGCTTGGTAACAATACCTACGGTTAGCGCACCTGATTCTTGAGCTATTTCAGCGATAACTGGGGCAGCTCCAGTACCGGTTCCACCACCCATACCACAAGCAACGAAGACCATGTCTGCGCCTTTGATGGCATCTTCAAGATCTGCTTTTGATTCAATGGCAGCCGCTCTACCTATTTCAGGATTCGCACCAGCTCCAAGCCCTTCGGTAATAGTAGCTCCAATTTGAATTTTGTTTTCACATTTTGAGGCATTTAGAACTTGTAAATCTGTATTTACGACAATAAATTCGACACCTTTTACTCCTTCTTCAATCATTCGGTTTACAGCATTGTTTCCGCCCCCGCCGACACCAACGACTTTGATTTTTGCTATTTGATCCATTTCTAAACCGTTCATATTTTGCACTCTCCTTAACTATCAAAAAAATATCCAAATAATTTTCCTAAGATGGAGTTTTCATTTATACTTACCTTTTTATGAACCCCACTTAATATTTCTAATTCGTCTAAATTAAAGACGGAATATTCTTTATTTTTTAATCTTAATCTTCCATTATAATATTTAATGGTTCCAATACAGGTACTAAATTTGTTATTTCTAGCACCTACAATATCTATTTTACCAAGAATATGGGGTTTAGTAAAGACTTTATCGAGCAAATTGTTAAAATCTCCTATTTCACTAGAACCTCCAGTTATAATTATATATTCAATTTCTCTTTTTGTTAAGAGGTTAATTTGTTTTTTTGATAACTCTAGTATCTCGGTAAGCCTGCTTTCGATAATTTCACTTAAATCTTTTTGATTGATTACTACTTTTTCGCCTAAACGATCCGTTATGGTAGCTTTTTCTTCACTTCTTGCTAAATCGCCACATGCAAGACCAATTCGCTCTTTTAACTCTCTTGCATCTTTCTTTGTTATTTTATAAATGTAGGCAATGTCATTATCTATATTTGCTCCACCAAGTTCTATTACTTCTGCTCTGGTAAGAATTCCTTTATTAAAGATTGATACAGTTGTTGTTTCTTCTCCAATGTTGATGATTGCACCGATTTTACTAGCTGTTTCTTTCGTACGATTTGTTGCATAATCGGCTAGTGAAGTTGTAACTACATCCATTACTTTAATACCAATCGATTCTAATACTTTTAAAAATTCCATAATATTATTTTTGGGAGCTGTAATTAAAACTGCTTTTAAAGATAATTTTTTACCAATCATATTAATGGGATTTTTGATGATTTCATTATCTACTTTATAGGTTGTAGGAAGTATGGAGATTAATTCTTCATCTTCATTTATTTTGTTATAGCTAGCTGCATGCATTGCTCTAATTAAATCTTGGTATGTTACCACATGGTCTTCGTTTGTTATGGTGCTTGCCCCTTCTGACATTGCACTTTCTGTATAATAAGCTGGTACGGATAAGACTACTTCTTTTACTGGTATTCCAAGCATTTCTTCCGCTTTATGAAATGTTTCTTTTAAAACAGGTATTAATTCTTCTCTTCGGTAGACAAGTCCTTTTTTCATTCCTTTACTTGGTACTTCGGAGGTACATAAAATATTTAGTCTATTTTTAATAAATTCGCCAACAATTAATTTAATGGTGTTTGTTCCAATGTCTAGACTTGCAATAATCTTCCTCATAGACTCCTCCTACTATTCTTCTTAATTATACTTTACTTTTGTCTATTTTTCAAGATATCATTTAAAAAGTTCCAAGTTTATTGGAACGTTTCTTCTTTCTTTAAAATTAAAGTTGGATTGCTATTTGCAAGTTCTTTTCCTTCTTCTTTTTCTTTTGTTATAATTACTACTCGATCATTATTTTTTAATGGGAAATCAAGGCTTACCTCTATTCCGTTTACAAGAGCACCGATTGCTTCACTTTTTAATTTGGAATGAATTTTGTAAGCTAGGTCTGCTACGGTAGAAGTTGCTGGTAATAAATAGAGAGCTCCATTAGCAACATATACATTTATTTTATCTGATAAAAGTTCTCTTACTGATTTATTTATTAGTTTAAATGGCTCTTTATATAATTTGTAATTTTCTTCTAATACTTGGAAAAATTCACTATTTTTAATTAAGTCTTGTTGAATTTCTTTTACACTTTTATCTGGTTCTAAATCTAATAAAGCAGCAAAACCATAAGTATTTACTAAAAACATTTCTTTCGTAAAAAGGCAAATTTGAAAAGGTACTCCTTTTCTTCCTTTAATCGATAAATGCAAAGCTTGATAGCTATTACTTCTTGGACTATGAATATAATCTTTGGTATATTCTGGCATTATTTCAAAGTTTTTTGCTATTTCGTTAGCGATTAAATCTATATCTTGTATGCTGTCTACCATAATTTGATAAGATAATAAATTAGGAAGTAAAGATATTTTCTTTGTATTGATTAAGCCTTGGTAAATGGCAAAATTCGACATAATTTTTGGACGAATGATTGGAGTAATACCTAAATTGAGCAACAATGATTTTAATTTTTCTAAAGTATTTTCTATTTCTGCTACATGCTTGATTTGATAATCTGCACTCATTCCTTTTATTTCACGATAATTGCGATTGTTTAAATATTTAAAAGAAATATCCGCTAATTCATCTCTTGCTAAACTTGCTCCAACATGAGTTGCTAAAGGAACAAATATTCTTAGAGTTTCAGCACTTTTTTTCCTCCTTTTTGCTTCTGCTTTGTAATCTAAAGTTCGCATGTTATGAAGACGATCAGCAAGTTTAATATAAATGGTTCTGTAATCTTGTAAAATATATTTTAGTAATAAATAATTGTTGTAATCTTCCTTTTCTTTTTTACTGGTGAAATCCAAATCTTTCATTTTCGTTACGCCTTCAACTAATTTAGCAATATCAGAATTAAAATGCTTTTCTAAAAATTCTTTTGTAATACCACAATCTTCCATGGTATCGTGTA
>CALVQS010000039.1 GCA_944358165.1 uncultured Bacilli bacterium
GTATCTATTACTAAACAAGCTAATAGTATCAAAGATAGTCAAAAGTATTATGAATTAACTCCACCTAAAACCTCTAAAAGTATTAGAACTTTACCACTTACCGAAGTTTTATATAACGATTTAGTAAATTTATACAATGAAAAAAAGAAGCACTATGGCTTCAATGACAAATGGTTTATCTTCGGTGAACACGAACCATTAACTTTCGGAATGATGTCTAGAATTAATGGTAGAATTGCTAAAAATGCAGATATTCGAAGAATTCCACTACACTCTTTTAGACATAGTTGTGCTTCTTTACTAATAAATACTGGGCAACCAGTAACAACTGTATCAAAATATTTAGGACACGCTAGTACTAAAGAAACACTTGATACATATGCTCATATGTTTCCAAATAATCTAACTGATGTAAAAAATACTATGGATAATTTAAATCTAAGTATTTAAATAAACTCAAATAAAAAAATAATTTAGTATCTAAAAACTAATATTTGGTATCTAGTATGGTATCTAGATAAATCTAAAATAGTTAAAAATACCTTATAAACAAAAGTATTCCCCTCTCTCGAGGGGAATTTCAGGGGGTTTTGGTTGACTCACTTTCACATAAGTCGTAAAAGTGATATCGGACATGATGTTTATCATGTCATAATAATGATATTATTTTTTTCGACATTTGTCAATCACCTTTAAGTAATTTTACAAAATTATTTTAATTGGAAATTATTAATACTTACTTTTTCTAAAAATAATTCATATTCCTCTTTCGCTCTAAAATCATTTTTCAGATAAGCACCATCTAATGTTCCATCCGCAAATACAATTAAATACCAATCTTTATTACAGTAAATTTCTTTCACAACATGACTGCTTTGCATTTCTAATCTTCTTTTTTGTGTACCTGCAAAATAACTAATTGCCATTATTCTTTGTTGAACCAAATTACGCTTAAAGCCATAATCATCAGATTTCAAACATATTACTTCTTCTCTATCATCGAAATATTTCTGATTTGCATCAAAAAGCTTAATTTCATGAAAACTTATATTAGACTTTTTTGATACCAAACATTGCGGAAACTGAAAGCCATTATAAAATTCTTGAAAAAGGTTCCCTTCAAAAAAGGGAGAAACTCGAAATGACAAAACATCAGAATTAAAGTCAGTAACATTTCTATTACTACAACCAATCACGTTAAGAACAATTTCATCATTTAAAGAATTCATTTTTAACATAAGCTCATTTAAAAGTTTTACACATATTTGATAAATTTTCTTTCTGTTTTCATAATCTTGATAAGATTTACTAATCTCTATCCCTTGACCAATTAAAACATTCCCATTTCGTGCTACAAGCATCATTGCAATATCACGATCTTTACCAGAAGATATACTAACAACTCGAAAATTTTTATTTTTAACAGCCTTAGAAAAAAGAATAGAAGCATCTCCATCTAATCGAAAGCAATTATTAGCCCGATATCCCATAACAAATATTTTAGGATCATTTAAAGCAAGAACATCTGCAAAAAATCCATCATTTTCTACATGAATTTGAGGAATACTAGAAAATTGCAAACTTTTCATATTATTCTCAAAATATCGAAAATAAAAATTCATAATTTCTTGTTCTGAATAAGAAGCCAAATTTTTATTTTTAAAAGAAGCAATCATATCCTCGACAAGATCTCTTCTAATATCAGGATAAATAGGATTATAAGAAAGAAAACGATCTTGTAACAATGCTTCAACTTTTCTTTTAGATAAATTTCCTTGTAACTCTTGATAATAATAAGAAAATTGTTGACAAAAATAAGAAAAATTTAAATACAATTCTTTACTTTGACCATGTAAAATAAACTTCATAACTCCATTATCATTCTTTTTTCCAAATAGAAAATCAGATAATTCTTTAGATAAACCTTGATTTTCTTTAACATCAATTGAATAAAAAAGATAATAAAGACTAGTAAAACTAATTTCTCCAAATCGATTTTGAAGTAAATCAAGAGAATGAACAAAACCAATACTAAAATATAGTTTATAAGCCAAAATTAAACATTCACTTTCCAAAAAATAAGGCAATCGTGAAAGCTTATACAAATCCTCTTCTTGATACAATTGATCTAAATTATTTTGAGGACAAGTATGTAACTTTTCACAAATCATATTTTCTAGTTTTTTTATATGTTTTATAGATACATCTAGATATTGTTTAGGTGTAATAATTTCATCTAATTTATTCTGATAAAAAGATACTCCTTTATATTCATCAATTACTTGAAAAATATTTTCTTTATCTAATATAGAAGAATGATTTTTTATAATTTCGTGATAACAAAATTGATAAAAAGAAAAAGGTAAATCATCATCATAATGATAATAACGAGCTAAAAATTGTAAAAGATAAGAAATTCTTTCATGTTCCGGTAAACTATAAAGTTTCAATTTTAATTTATATAAAATCACTTTTTTCATCAACACTTGCATAAATCCCACCAAAATTCATAAGTAGCTATATTTTATAACAAAAGTCTTTCTTTATCAATCTTAATTCAATCTTTCTAAATCCCGTACAATTTTTCTATAATTCATATTATTTTTATAAGCTCCACTACTTAAATACTCATAACTGTCTTCTTTTGCTTGTAACATAATTTTTAAATCTGTTTTTAAATCAGCAATTTTAAAGGTTTTAACACCACTTTGCAGTGTTCCAAACAAATCTCCTTCACCCCGTAATTCTAGATCTTTTTCGGCAATATAAAAGCCATCATTACTTTCTTCTAAAACTTTTAATCGATCGATTTCTTTATCACTAATCAAATAACAATAAGACTCCAAATTATTTCTTCCAACCCGACCACGAAGTTGATGAATCGTTGCAAGTCCAAAACGATCCGCATCAAAAATAACCATAATAGTTGCATTTTTAACATCAACACCAACTTCAATAACAGTAGTTGAAATAAGTATTTTTGTTTCATTATTTTTAAAGCTCTGCATAATCGCATCCTTTTCTTTTTGCTTTAATTTTCCATGCAAAATTTGAGTAGGAATCTTCCCTTGATAAGCCATATCAAATTTTTCTTTTAATGTTTCAACACTTTTTAAATCCAATTCTTCATTATCATCAATAAGACTTGCTACAACATATACTTGATGTCCAGCTTTAATTTCTTCTAAAATATGCATAAGAACCTCTTTAAGCTCACTATACTTCTTTATTTTGGTAACAATCTCTTTTCTACCACCTGGTTTATGTCTAATAAAAGAAACATCCAAATCTCCATACAAAGTTAAGGCATACGTTCTAGGAATAGGAGTAGCACTCATATATAAGGCATCAGGAACATCTCCCTTGCTTTTAAGTATTTCTCTTTGTTTAACCCCAAAACGATGTTGTTCATCTGTAATGACAAGTCCCAAACGATAAAAAGAAACATTTTCTTCTAATATTGCATGAGTACCAATTAAAATATCGATATCACCCCGAACTAATCGTTCTTTCACATTTTCTTTTTCTTTTTTAGTCATACTTCCCACTAACAAATCGACAGTTAAATGAAACTCTTTAAAATAAAGATGCGCAGACTCAAAATGTTGTCTTGCTAAAACTTCTGTAGGAGCCATAAGCACACTTTGATAACCAGAAAGAAAATTAGCATACATACTAATAAAACTAATAATTGTTTTACCAGAACCAACATCACCTAAAACAAGTCGATTCATTTTTTTATTACTATGAATATCTTTTAAAATACTTGTTAAAGCTTCCATTTGACTATCAGTTAAAGTAAAAGGCAAACTTTGAATAAAAGTATCTACTTGTTCTTTAGAAAATACTTTTTCTTCTTTAAAAGTATTTTCATTATCTTCTTTCATATAAGCAATTTTAAACAAAAACAAAAATAATTCTTCATACTTTAAATAGAGCTTAGCTTTTTTTATTTCTTCAAGCTTATATGGCATATGAATCATACGAAGAGCTTGTCTTTTACTAATAAAATCATATTTCATAATAAATTCATCAGGCAAATAATTAGGAATCTTAGCACTATCACTAAGCGCATTTTCTATCACTTTTCTAAGTTCATTATTTTTAATTCCTTTTCTAACATGATAAATAGGTATAATTTCTTTTTTTGTAAGAGGATTTAACTTAATATCATCACATATAAAAGTATTTCGGGCATCATCATACTTTCCAATTAAAGTTATTGTTTTCCCAATAACAATATGTGTTTTTAAAAAAGCCCGATTAAAAATAACCGCATACATCACTTTTCCATTATGATTTACCCGAAACTGCAACTTATTAAAATTCTTACGAATAAAAGCTATTGTAGCAGTAGTCTCAACAACAACATTAATTGCAATCCGTTCATGATCATAATCTTCCGTTAAACTTGTCGGTTCAAATAAATCATAACGATAAGGATAATAGGTAAGCAAATCTTCTACATGATAAATATTAAGTTCATGTAAATTTTGAAGCATTTTAGGTCCTACCCCTTTGACATCAGCAAGTTCCATAAGCATTCCTCCTTAACTATTATATCAAATAAAAAGAAGAAGCGTCTATTTTTTCTTCTTCTTTTTCTTTCGATCATCTTCAAAGATATCATATACTCCGGTATCATCTTGATCAAGATCATTCTCAATTCTTTTAATTTCGTCTTCAATCTTTCCTTCGGCATCACGTACCTCATCTTGAAAGAATGCTTCTTTTGCTTTTTTCTTTTCTTCTTTGGCCTTCTTCTTTGCTTCCTTTTTTTCTTTTTTAAGTTCTTTTTTTGATTTTGGAACTACTTCTTCTTGTTTTGCTTCTTCTTTTTCATCTGATTTTTTTTCTTCAATTGATTCAGTTGGTTCAACCAAAGTAGAATCTTCTTGTTTATCGTTATCTTCAATTTTAACTTCTTCTACTTTAATAACATCCGTCTTTTCTGGTTGTTCATCTTGAATCACTTTTTTTACTTCATTAACCACATCATTTAATTTTCTGGTAGCCTCTATCTTAGCTTCTTGTTTTTGAATGAACTGATTAATCTTCTTTTGTTTTTTCTTCGCACTATGAAGTAAAGCAAAAATAAGAATTAACATCAAGAATAAAGCACCAGCAAAAGCAAAGATTACATAAGTATAATATTCTATTGTTTGATTTGCTTCATTTATAAAAGATTCATCAAATACAATAGCAGCACCACTAGCAGGATCATATAAATAAAGTCCTTCTTCTCCACTCTCTAAATTAACAGCATTTATAATATAAAGATTACTATCTTCACTATATTGATAAGCTGGAACATTTATTCCATTAATTTCTACACTTGTCTTAATATAATCAAGTTCTTCTTCAAATTGGGTTGGTACTAACGTATAAGATTTCGAATTAAGTTCATTATAAACACTATAATTACCATCAAGATAACGATATAAAGAAATATTTCCCTTCTCATCTTTTAAACCAACTAAAGTATATTGGGTTGCATCATTTACAAATGCCGGAATTTCAAATCCATTAATATCAATGGTCGCTTTACTATAAGTAGCAGGAGCCGTAAGCAAAGTATCACTCTTAACAACGGTATAAGTAACACCATCAATAATCACTTCAATTGGATTTTGATCTTCAACATTAATAATTAAAGTATAAGTTTTCTCATCTCCATTTTGAGCAGTAACTACAATCGGTACCGTATTAAGTCCTTCTGTTACTTCAACATCACCAGCACCATCAACAGAGGCCGTAGAATCACTCCTGGTTGCATCAACATGAACAGTCGTTGTACCAGTTGGTACAGTAACATTATATTCTAAAGTATCGCTATCAAACTCCGGATCAAGCTCATAAGTATCTTCGCCGACAGTTACATTAATATTTTTTAAATTATTATTTTTGCTATAGCTTTCCTCTAATTCTGCTTGTGTCATAATATGAATAGATTTACTTGATGAAGTTAAACTAAGAGCTTCCTCATTAAAATCATAAGCAAGATAACTACTAACAGAAACTCGAGTATTACCCGTTTTTAAAGTTTTAAACACAAAAGTATAAGATTTACTTTTAACACCAGATAGAGTTGGGGCAAATCCCGCCATATTGGTTCCCCCAGATTCAGCCGTACTACTTACAAGTTGCAAATAAGACTTATCATAATTTAAGGCCATTTGCCAACTTCCAATTCCAGTAGAACTAGAAAGAGTAACAGTAATAGTTACCCGATTACCAACAACAGCACTTGATGTTCCCGTAACACTAATACTACCACTCGCTGCATTTACAATACCAGGCATAAATACCAAACAAAATACGATTAATAATAATCTTTTAAACTTTTTCATAACATCCTCCTAACTTTGTGCTATATCTCCAGCACCCAAAATATCTTTTTGAATTTGTAATAAATCTAAGGCATTTATGGTTCCATCTTTAGAGGTATCACCAGCCTCTTTAACAACACCACTTAAACTAGATGCACCTAAAATATTTTTTTGAACTTGTAATAAATCTAAAGCATTAATTTCTCCATCACCAGAAGTATCACCATAAATTAATACTGTTAAAGTTTTAGTTTCAGTACTATTTGTTATTTTAATTTGGTAACCAGTACCAACAACACCACTATTTACAACAGCACCGTTTTGATTCAAAATACTAACATTGCCACTACCAGCGATAGCTTCTAAATTAGCTTTAATTGCTTTCGCATCGGTAGATGGCCCAATATCTTTTATATAATTACCACTCACTTTATATCCAGCTGAAGTTACAATTGTACCAATGGTTGAAGAACTAGGACTACTAGAACTACCTCCACTATCAACAGCACCACTAGGACTATTATCAATCGTTGCATCCATATTATTATAAACTGGAATATAGAAGATAAAAGCAGAATCAAGTAATCCTAAATTTTTATAAGCATTATAAGCTGTAGAAGCTTCACTAGATGGAGCTTGCATATTAGCCATATAATAATGTAAATACAAAGAACTACTACTTGTAGGAACAACATTAAATCTTTCTAAATAAGAAGTATATTGCCCTACGGAAATATAATCATTATAAAGGAACTGTGCTCCCCCAACAATTGCTTTATTTACAGAATTCCAACCCATACTAATAGCTTTTCTCATTCCGCAATAGGTAGCACCTCCACCACCATTTACACAAAAGCCAGTTACACCAATATTATAAAAATTATAATATCCACGAAAATCATAATAATGAGTTCCATCTTCATTTACAGGAGCATAACTAATTTCACCCACAAAAGTACCTTGATATAAATTTTTAAGGCGATCTGTAGTACCTAATTCTTGATACATTCTTGAAGCCAAGTGAGTAGGACTAACATTATAAGTTTTACCACCTTCTGCAATATCATTAGCAATATCATAACCTAAATTTTTATGATACTTATAAAACTGTGCACCATCAACAATTTCTCTAGCAATATCCGCATAATGTCCTTCTAAAGCAGAATTATAACGATTATCTTCAAATTGAAATATATACTTTTCTGTAAGAAAATTACGAGGATCTAAATAATAAGCAACTGCTTTTTGATTAACAGAAACAAATCCACCCTCCGTATAACTACAGCTCGAATCAATCCACTCCGAATTACTAGTTTGAAGTAAACTATCACCACAAGAAGTAAAACGATTAACAGCAGATGAAAAATCAAGACCAGTTTGAACAGCCTTAAATTGCCAATTTGGATGACTTTCTTTTAAACTACATAAACTATTCCAATAACTAGCTGGAAATCCAGCCGCTTTCATTTCTGCCTGACAAGCCGTTGTAGCTTCCGTTGTTTCTTCTTCTGGCTCCAAAACTGCATTTACGTACTCACTACAAACATAACCAGTTTGTCCATCATAATTTATTTTGTACCACCCAGCATCACAACTACCATCTTTTTTCTCATCAGCAACAATATCAGAAGAAATTAAATAATAAATTGATCCAACATTTTCCATACCAATCTTTTCATAACTAGTACTAGGACCAGTTCGAATATTATTTGTATCTGAAAAAATAACATAGTTAGTTTCAGCATAAACATTCAAAGTTAGACATAAAAAGACAAATACAAAGAAAGGAATAAATGCAAACAAATTTTTCTTCATACCGAGCCTCCTTATGATTATACATAATAATTATAAACGATTTACGGCTATTTAACAACCTATCCCCTAAAAATATAAGTAAAAATGGTGTAAAGTGCATATTTAATTTGCAACTAATTAAAATATATTATATAATGTATAGTGTTACATAGTAAAATGAGGGTTGCCAATGAAAGTATTATTTAACAAATTAAAAAAAACAAATAAAATATTTTTAATAATATATTTAATTACACTAATCGCCTATACCGTTACTTATATATTATTAATTAAAAATTTAATGAGCCTAACAGGTATCGAAACAGCCATAAGAATTATATTGATTATAATTTTTGGAATTTGGTTAGTTGCCTACTTCCTTTGGAATTTAATCAATTTAATATTAAAAAGGTGGATTACCATTGCAATTACAACCGCAATAACCATTATTTTTGCCATTGTATTTAGTTTTGCAAACTACTACATAAGTATTTTATATAATGGAATTAGTAATATTGGTGAAAAAGAATATATTATATACACATCAAATTTAGTAGTCTTAAATGGTACAACCATTGATGAAGAAAGCACACTAGGCATGATTAATAATAGTGATGATATAGAAGGAAATGTTTTAGCAAAAGAATTAATGGAAAAAGAAAACTTAAACGAAAACCAAGTAGAAGAATATTCCAGCTACTATGAAATGATTTTTGATTTATTAAATGGAGAAGTAGACGGAATTTTCTTAAATTCTAATTATCAAACCATTTTTGGTAGTGAAGAATCTTTCGAAGAATTAAAAAACACTACAATTCTCTATACTTACAGCAAAGAAATGGAAAATCAAGATATTACTTTAACAAGTAACAAAAGCCTAACCGAACCATTTACCATTCTCTTAATGGGAGTAGACAGTGAAATGGATGGATTAAATGCTAATGCTTCTTTTAATGGTGATACTCTTATGTTAATTACCTTTAATCCCAAAACATTAAATGCAACAATGTTTTCAATTCCAAGAGATACTTATGTACCTATTGCATGTAATAATAATAGATATGCAAAAATCAATTCCAGTGCAGCCTATGGAACAAGTTGTGTCATTGATACAGTAGAAGAGTTTACCGATATAACCATTGATTACTATGTTAAAATAAACTTTAAAGGAGTCGTTGATTTAGTAGATGCTCTAGGAGGAATTGAAGTAGATATTGAAGCTCCAGACTTTAATTATAACCATGGTGTAAACTGTGGAGGAAGATTCTGTGAACAAAATAGTGATCGCGATACCAGTGCTAGTGGCATGATCTATTTAGATCCAGGACTTCAAACAATCAATGGAGAAGAAGCTCTTGCTTATGCTAGATGTAGACATCTATACTTACAAAGTGATATTGACCGAAACAGACATCAACAACAAGTAGTAGAAGCAATCGCCAAAAAAGCCGCAAGTTTAGATAGTCTATCCAAAATAGAAGAAATATTAAATGCTGTAACTAAAAATATTACAACCAATATGTCAAGTGATCAAATCTTATCTTTCTATGATGTATTAAAATCTATGGTAAGTAGTTCTCTAAAAGATGGCTCATTCCTAACGATTGAAAAAACATACCTAGAATACTACAACTTACCAGTAAGACTTAGCAACAACGGAACATTTACATCAGCAATTGGTTATTATCCAGACTCTTTAAATGCTATTATAAAATTAATGAAGGAGAATCTAGAATTAGAACCACACGAAATGATTAAAACCTTTAGTTTTGATGCCAATGAAGAATATACAACAAAAGTTACTGGCCAAGGAATTACAACAGGAACAAAACTAGAAACCATGCCAAACTTTGTTGGAAAAAGTATGAGTGAAGTAGAAACTTGGGCATCGAGCCATAACATAACTTTACAAACCGAATTTGTAGATAATACAAGTTCATATTACAATCCAAACATTACTCCAGGTCTAATCGCAAATCAAAGTGTTTCTGATGGTATTTTATTAAATAATGTAACAACCCTAACAGTTTATATTAACAGTATTAGTTCAACACCAGAAACACCAACCACACCAAATGAAGAAGGAAACAAAGAACCAACAGAAACCGACGACAATAAAGATGATGAAGAAAATACAGATACAGATAATCCATTAGATGTTATATTACCAACCGAAGATGAAAATAAAGAAAATAATTCCGAATCAAGTGAATCTACTACGGAAACAAAAGAAGAAGAAACAAAAACAGAAAATCAGTCTAAACAAGAAGGCTGATTTTTTTATACAAATCGAGTAGAGAAAACTTTTCGTGAATAATGAATACTTTTCCCTCTCACACCACCGTACGTACCGTTCGGTATAC
>CALVQS010000040.1 GCA_944358165.1 uncultured Bacilli bacterium
AAAGTCAAAAAGGAACCCTCTATTTATAAGGATTCCTTTAATTTTCCCTGATAATATAAAATCTATGATAATAAATAAGGAGGATTATAGTTTCCTAAACCACCAACTACACTTGATAAACCTTCCTCAGCCAACGTGTTATACCATTTTAGTAAGAATCTTTTATAATCGCCACTTTCATACGAAAAAAAGAAGTATTTTATACAAATACTTGCCAAGATTAAAATAATTAATATTACACTTTTTTTATTGAGCCATTTTTTAGTTCTCAATTATTTCAACTCTCTTTCAATAATATATCTTGGTCTATGTTTTGTTTCACTATATATTTTACCAACATATTCACCAATTAAACCTATTGATACTAATTGAACTCCGCCAATAAACCAGATTGATAACATAATAAATGCCCAACCATCTACTGTATTTCCTAATATTTTTACAACAATTGTATAAATAATCATGATAATACTAATAAATAACATGATAAATCCTAAAGTTGTAATCATCTTTAATGGTTTTACACTAAAAGAAGTAATACCATCCCAAGCAAAAGATAACATTTTCTTTAATGGATATTTTGATTCCCCTGCTGCTCTTTCTTTTCTTTCGTAAGTAGCTATAGAGGTTTGAAAACCAATTAATGGAACAATTCCTCTTAAAAATAAGTTTACTTCATCAAATTTTTCTAATTCATCTAAAGCTCTTTTAGACATTAGACGGCAATCAGCATGATTAAAGACCACTTCTACTCCCATCATACGCATTAATTTATAGAAAGATTCGGCTGTAAATCTTTTAAACCAACTATCTTTTTTTCTAGAACTACGAACTCCATAAACAATCTCGGAACCTTTATTATTTTCTTCAATCATTTTATCAATTACATTTATATCATCTTGTAAGTCGGCATCCATACTGATGGTTATATCTGCATATTTTTTAGCAGTCATAAGACCTGCTAGTAGAGCATTCTGGTGTCCTTTGTTTCTGGATAATTTTACTCCTACAAATAAAGGATCTTCTTTGTGATACTCCTCAATCAATTCCCAAGTTTTATCTTTTGAACCATCATTTACAAACATGACCTTTGATTCTTTACTAATTTTCTTTTCTTTTATTAGATTTTCCATTTTTTCTTTTAAATCTTTTTTAGTTAAAGGTAATACTTCTTCTTCATTATAACAGGGTATTACTAAATATAATATTTTAGACATTTTTCCACCTCTTAATCATCATTATAGCAACATACTCATTATTACTCAAGCTTTTTTATTTATGATGTATTCTTTTAGACAGATGTACTCTACTCCTAAAATTATGATTGATAGGAATAAATAGGAAGGAATATTCATAAATGTTCTTTCATTTACCTCATCTACTCTAAAGATAAAGGTATCACTAATGAGATCATCATTTATATACACTGCACCATCATTATAAGACTTGTAAAACTCTGATTCATTATAAGAGCCAATACTTAGGACGGATGTGCCTGCTACTTTCGATATTTCTATTTTATAAGTTGTTTTTTTGCTTGGAGAAATATCATTAAATTTAAACTTGTGATTTTCTCCGTCTTTGATATCACTGCTGTTAAATTCTTGTTCTACTAATAATTTTTCCTCATCATAAACCTTGAATACATAAGTCGCATTTGCATCTTTATCTTTGTTATTAAAACGAATTCTTATTTGATTAAATGAATCACTGGTAATAAACGTTTGACTTATAATATTTTCTTCTATTTCAATTTCGCTAAAACCACGATATGATAGTATCCTTACATCTTCATAAGTCTTTTCTTCTAAAGTGTATTTTGGAAAATTAATTGTTAGTAACACCAAAGTTATACACATTAAAACAATACTACTCACTTTTTTTATTTGTTTTTGATGTTCTTTTATGGTTAGCCATAATTTAGGTTCTTTTCTGCTTGAAGAATTTTCTTTTAATTTGCTATAAATAAGTCCTAATGGAATAATCATCCATGGTAAGAAAGATAAGCTGTATCTTTGGGCGGCTTCCCATATTATATAGAAAAGAATGGCTCCAAATAAAGCAATATAAATAATGGCATCTTCCTTATAATCTATTTCTTTTTTTCTAAATATTTGAGTAATTCCTATAAAAAACATGAAGCTTATATAAGTTTTTAAGGTTTGCAAAGTGTATTTTAAGAATATATTGCTATTACCATATCCTCCTAAATATTCATAAATTCCTGTTCCATCAGAAGTGTTGTTTAATTTTGCATAAACACCATAATTACCACTTGAGAAAGTACGAGCTATTTTGGTTCCTTCTAGTTTTATTAAACCAATTGGACCTAAATCTTTTATTCTTGTCTTTATTACTTCTATGTTGGCACTCTTTTTTTCTTCCTTTGTTTCTTCGTTAAAAGTTAAATCATGGTCTTTCGCATTATACCCACCTGTATACTCTTCGTTTAATCCCATCATAATCCAATGGGTAATTGGGAATGCTGCATTTTCATCTAAAACGATATCAAATCTTGTTTCAACCAATTTAAAACCAACAAAACCCACGATTAATCCTAAGAATAAAGCAACATATATTTTTAATTTCGATAATACTTTTTTGTTTATTAAAATATAAGCTAGAGCTGCGATTAACAAAATGATTACGACAATACGTACCTTTAGACCAATAAAGAAAATAAAGCCTGATAATATTCCATAAATTATTTTATTCTTAGGTTTCTCTTCTTTTAAACACTTTATTAGGAAATACAACCCAATTACTGCAAAAGGCATACATAAAGTATCTGTATAAAAATAAGAAGAATATAAATAAAAGATGGGATTTATTATCATAAATATTAAAGATAATAATCCAGCTTTGGGACTGTGTATTTCTTTGCCAATTAAATAAATGAAATAACCAGTTACACTCATAAATAAAGCATTAAAAATCGTTCCCATTAATAAAACGTTGGTGCAACCAAAAAGGCTTCCTATTTGGGTGAATCCATAAACAAAGATTAATAAAGGAATTTGATTTGTGTATTTGGAGAAATAGGAGCCGGTAATGGTTAAGCTATTTTCACTAATCATACGATTTACATATTCAATTATGTGAGATAAATCCGTTACTGATGATATTGGTAAGAAAATACCTATTAGTAATAAACCAATAAAAAATAGAATACTTAGGATAATAGCAATTATTTTTATTTTCTTGTTTGATAATTGATCTAACTTTTTATAAAGCCATTTGAATAAGAAAAAAGTGATTATTGTACCTAAAATAACAATAAGTGGTAATACTCCATCATTTATACCATAAAAAGCACTTACTATGGTTATAAAAGCAAATAAAACCATTAATATACCCATTATTATTTTATAGCCAGTATTAAAAAACTTTGTCATAATCATACTCCTTTAAAGTAATCTTTAACTAGGTATATTATATCAGTGGTTAGTTCGTTTTACAATATAGTTATTAAGAAATGAATGTCTTTCGCCATTAATAAAAAAGGAAGAAACTTTATCGCTACTCCTTTTCTTTATACTATTTGTAAGAAATACTCTATTTCAGCTGATTACCTTTTAGGTAAAATAGATTATCCCAAGTATTTGAAATAACTTGAGATTTGTCGAATTTAATGCAGATTTTGTCGAACTGTTTTCCTTGATTTTTAATGGATAACACCTCATAATAAATACTTGAGCATTGAGTTTGATGTCTACTAATTAGACAAATTTCTATTGCCTTACCTCCTTTTAGGGTTTTGGTTGATAGAAAGGAGTTTGATTTAGTTAAGTTGAAAAGAGTTTACTTTGATAAAAAGGCTCTTTAGCCATAATAAAAAGGATTAACCATTATTATTGTAAAAAACAATATAACGGTTAATGTCTACCATCATAAGTAGGCATTTAGACCTAATGCGCTACAACTTAATTTTAGCATACTTTCTTTTTTTTGCAATTAAAGCTTAGTCGATTCTGTTTATGTTTTTAATTGTGTAATACACTTCCAAATTTAATAACAGATCATCTACACTTCTTACTACATCATCAATTAAAATATTGTCTTTCATATTATCACCATGCTTATCATAGCATATTTTATTAGAAGATTCATGCCATTCGACAAAACATGTCAAAACTTCTAAAAAAATACAATGTTTCTTATTTTTTTAGAAATTTCTAATATTTTGAGCTTATTCGTGTATAATCCTTAATAAACTCTGTCAACTCATGTCATAATTACCCTGAGGTATATTATGGAAAAAGAGAGAAATTTGGCTTCTGTTGAAGAGAGGGCCTATCAAATTAGAATAGAAAATGGATATACTCAAAAAGAATTTGCTAAAATTTTAGATGTATCTATTAGCTATGTTTCTAATTGGGAGAATGGATATAATGAAATTACTATTCCCATCTTAAATAAAATATGTAATGCTTGGAATGTTTCATTTGATTATATGATGGGTTTTACTACGAAGAAAAATAATGTTTCAAAGATTTTAATTGTGGATCGAAAATATTTAGGTAAAAGACTTCGTGAAATTCGAAAAAATGAAAATTTAACTCAAGAGAAAATGGCTAAAAAAATTAATACTTATCGCTTTTTAATTAGTGATTATGAAACTGGTCGAAAAAGTATTAGTACGGCTGATTTAAAACAAATATGTGAAACATTTGGTTATAGTGCGGATTGGTGTGTTGGTAAAATTTCTGATTGTATTCGCTATAAACCTGTTCATAAATTAAAAGCTAAAGATATGAAAGAATTAATTCAAGTAAAACAAAAAGAAGCATAGGTTTGCTCCTTTTTAGATATTACTCTTCGAAATCGTTAATACTTATAATATTAGATTGAGATCAAAGATAAAATATGTACATAAGTAATACCTGTTGTACATATTTTTATTTTACTTTTTTATGAATTATTTATGAAACCTCTTTTTACCAGTTTATTTTAAGAGATATTCATACATATTATATTTGATTATATTAGCACTTAAGGTAAAACGGTTTGCTACTAAATTATTCATATCACTAACATAATCACTTATATTTTCTAAAGTTTTTCCCTCTTTTAGAGTAAATTTTCCGTTTTTATAAGTTCCATAATCACTTACCCAACTGCGATTTGAGAATATTGCAAGTCCAGGAGCATCACTTAAAATATCTTTGCCAACAATTAATCTTGAATCATATTCAATACCAAATAAATTTAATAAAGTTGGTAAAACATCAATTTGACTTCCTACTTTATCTATTTCTACTGTGTCCATTTCACTATTCCATAAAATGAAATTACTTCGGTTTACTTCAATGATTTCATCTCTTTCATAATCGCTTATTTCGTTTATTTCATCAATGGTTAAAGTATATGGGTAATGATCTCCTACTAAAGCAATTACTGTATCTTCTAATATTCCTTGTTCTTCTAAGCTATTTATTAAAGCTTCTAGAGCCCTATCTAATTCGATTTGGGTTGCTAAATAAGCTTTTACATTATTCGAATAAGGTAAATCTTTTACATAATCAATATTTTTTAAAGCAATGGAATTACCTGTTGAATTATAGGCATATGGAGCATGACCAGATACAGTTACATAATAAGTTACAAATGGAGTGTTTTCTTCATAAAGCGGTAGGGTAGCGTTTATCATATCTACATCACTTGGAAGCCAGCTGCAATTTATTAAGTCTTCCATACCATTGCCACATCCCATGTAAGAAGTAAAACCTAAGGTTTCCATTGTTTTTTGTCTGCTGTAATAAGTGTAAGTCCAGTTGTGATAACTATTTGCAGAATAACCTATTTTACTAAAAGCATTTCCTAAAGCATATTTGATGGTTGGCTTATTCTTTTTCCAATCTGATAATATTGACTGCGTTGGAATGAGTCCAGTCGTTGCTTGAAATTCGCCTCCAGTGGTACTTAAAAATACTGGTGAATAAAAATTGTTAAAGACAAATCCTTCATGAGTTAATTTATATAATGTCGGTGTTAAGTCTTCTCGAGCTGCAATCATATTATATCCTTCTGCTAGAATAAATATTAGGTTTTTACCTTCAAACATTCCGTTATATTCATTCTTATTGGTTGCCTCACTATTTTTAAAATATTCTAACATACTTTTAATCGTACCATTGGTTTCACTTGCAATCAATGTATCAAAATCAATTTCCATTTCATTATAGGTAATTACTTCTTCTGGTTCTTCCTCTTCTGGTGGTGATGGAAGAACTGGTTCTTCTTCTACTGTTAGCTTTTCTTCAAAGCCGAATAATACTCTTTTAATATCAAGTCTCGTGTAAGTAAACATACCAAAGGTTTCGACAGTTTTGGTTTCACTGTTGATATTGTAATATAAATTATAAGCAGAATATGTATCATTTTTGTTAATTAATAAACATAGTAATGAAGCGATCCATATTACAATAGTTAAAACAAAACAGATTATGATTTTCTTTAAGCTTGTTCTAGTAAAGTTTATATGTTTTTGGAAGATTATTAATAAAACAAGTGGAATTAAATATAAAAGTACTACCCAGATATTTTTTAAGACAACATCAAATATAATGTTGGTAAAATCAAGTGCATTGCTGGCTAATCCTATGGTATTAAATGAGAAAATATTACTAAATAAACGGTGGAAGAAAAATTGGAAACAATAATAAAGAATAAAAATAACACTAATGATATACGTTAAAACAATGTTTCCTTTTCTTTTGAAAATATTGGTTATTAAATATAAGATTAAGATAATTGGTATGCTAAAAACGAAAGTTAAAAGAAGGCCACTAAAACTTTTAGTGATGAATACTTTCGTTAATATTTCTAAATAAAGAATTAAAAAAGTTAAATAGAATAGAATATTAAACTGCTTTTTCATAATTTCTCCTTAACCTTATTATATCAAAAATTTTAATATTTAAAAGATTAACTTTTAATTATATGTTATTTTGGTGTATAATTGTGTTAGGTGAAATTAGATGAAAAAAATTTGGGATTTATATCATAAATATGAAGAAATTATTAATTATTTAATTGTAGGTGGTTTAACTACCGTGATTAGTCTTGCTGTTAAGTATGGACTTTTATTTACTGTATTTGATGCAAGTGATGCTATTGAATTACAAGCTGCAGTTATTATTTCTTGGATTATAGCAGTTGCTTTTGCTTATTTTGCAAATCGTATCTTTGTTTTTCATTCTAAATCAAAACAATATTTAAAAGAAGTTAGTGGCTTTGTAGCAGGAAGAATAGCTACTTTGGTTATGGAAATGGTTATTATGTGGTTTTTTGTTACTTTACTTGGACTTGATAGTAATTTATGGGTTGTTATCTGGACGATTGTTGCTCAAGTACTTGTGGTTATTGGTAATTATATTATTAGTAAATTGTTTGTATTTAAAAAGTAGGAGTATATGATACATGGATGATTTTATTAAATTTCTTTTAGTCACTGACCAACTTGATGAAGTATTTTGGGGTAAGAAAAAAGAAGAACAAGAAGATGATACTTTAAAAAGAACATTAACAAAAAAAGAAGAACAGAAAGTTTTTACTAATAATAATAAACGTTCTTCTTCAAAATAATTTTTTTGTTATAGAATATAATGTTTAAATATATAAGCATGGGATTTTAGAAAATTATCATTTTTTATAATATTATTAATTTCCTCTTGAGAAAGATATTTTACTTCTGATACTTCTTCTTTTTGTAATTTAATTTTGGTTAAGTCAATATCCATCTTTAATAAATAAACATTAAAAATACAGTTTTTGTCTGGATATTTAAAAGTCGTAATATAGTTTATTTCTTCATTCTTAATATCTATTCCTAATTCTTCTTTTAATTCTCTTTTTATAGTTTCTAATCCAGTTTCATTGCGCTTTACATGACCTCCTGTTGATGAATAATGTCCGCCTTTTTCTTTTGAAGTTTTTTGAATTAAAAATTCATTCTTACTATTTTTTATAAATGCTACGGAAAGCATTATGTTTTTTTCAGAAGGTATTTTTTCACCTCGAATTATAGTTTGATTTAATTTATTTGCAAAATCATCATATAAATCTAAAACTTCCATAGTTTCTCCTTTTTTTACTTATATATTAAGTATATCATTAAAGTTTAAAATACGCCATAGGATATGTTCCTATTTAAATTATATATCAATTCTTGTATTTCTATAGATTAAATGCTAAAATATTATCGGTTTAAAAATTAGATGAATGATTATTTTTTTTCGTAATCATAATAAATTGGAGAGGAGTAACTTATGTTTCAATTAGTATCAAAATATCAACCTAGTGGCGATCAACCACAAGCGATTGAAAAGTTAGTAAACGGTATTAAGAGTGGAAAGAAAGAACAAGTACTGCTTGGTGCGACTGGTACTGGTAAGACTTTTACTATTGCAAATGTTATTAAAGAAGTAAATAAACCGACACTTGTTTTGGCACATAATAAAACTCTTGCTGGACAATTATATAGTGAATTAAAAGAATTGTTTCCTAATAATCATGTAGAATATTTTGTTTCCTATTACGATTATTATCAACCAGAAGCTTATGTTCCTTCTAGTGATACCTATATCGAGAAAGATGCATCTATCAATGATGAGATTGATGAATTAAGACATAGTGCAACAAGTGCTTTAATTAATTATTCTGATGTTATTGTGGTTGCTAGTGTATCTTGTATTTATGGTATTGGTGAAAAAGAAGAATATGAAAAGTCGATGCTTGTTTTAAATGTTGGACAAATGATTAAGCGAAATGATATTATTAATCGTTTGGTTGATATGACTTATGAGCGAAATGATATTGATTTTCACCGGGGTACTTTTCGTAGCCGCGGTGATATTATTGATGTTATTCCAGCGAATGAACATGCACATGGAATTCGTATTGAACTTTTTGGAAATGAAATTGAAAGAATTAGCAGTTTTGATCCGGTAACTGGTGTTATTGTTAGTGATAAAAAAACCGTTACTATTTCGCCGGCTTCTCACTTTGTTACAAGTCCTGAAAAGTTAGAAGAAGCTATAAGGAGGATTCAGAGTGAACTCGATGAACGATTAAAAGAACTTAAGAGTGAAGGAAAATTGCTGGAAGAACAAAGACTTAGAGAAAGAACCAATTACGATATTGAAATGCTTAAAGAAACTGGTTTTTGTAATGGAGTTGAAAATTATTCTAGACATCTGGCTTTACGTGGCCCTGGAGAGACTCCTACCTGTTTGATAGACTTTTTTCCAAAAGATTTTCTACTTGTTGTTGATGAATCACACGTTACTTTGCCACAAGTTCGCGGTATGTATAATGGGGATCGAATGAGAAAGCAAACTTTGGTTGATTATGGATTTCGTCTTCCGAGTGCTCTTGATAATAGACCTCTCAATTTCCAAGAATTTGAAAGTAAAATTCATCAAGCGATTTATGTATCTGCAACCCCTGGAGATTATGAATTAGAACATACTCATGGTGAATATGTTGAACAAATTATTAGACCAACTGGACTTTTAGATCCAACTATTGAAGTGAAACCAACAGAGGGACAAATTGATGATATTATTGATGAAATTAGAAAACGTATTCAAAAAAACGAAAGAGTTTTAATTACTACTTTGACCATTCGAATGAGTGAAGAATTAACGAATTATTTAAAAGAAATGGGTATTAAAGTTGCTTATTTGCATAGTGAAATCAAAACCTTGGAACGTCTTAAAATTATTCGTGAGCTTCGACTTGGTACTTATGATTGCATCGTTGGAATTAACCTTTTAAGAGAGGGTTTAGATATTCCAGAAGTTAGCTTAATTTGTATTTTGGATGCAGATAAGCAAGGATTTTTACGTAGTGAAAGAAGTTTAATTCAAACTATTGGTCGTTGTGCCAGAAATCAAAATGGACACGTTATTATGTATGCCGATACAATGAGTGAAGCGATGGAAGATGCTATTAAAGAAACTGCACGTCGTCGTGAAATACAAGAAAAATATAATGAAGAACATCATATTGTGCCTAAAACAATATCAAAAGAGATTAAAGAAGTTGTATCAAATGAAGTTGAAAATAAAGCTAAAAAGCCAAAGATGAGTAAGAAAGAAAAAGAAAATATTTTGGCAACTTTAGAAGAAGAGATGAAAGAGGCTGCTAAAAACTTGGATTTTGAAAGAGCTATGGAACTTCGTGATATCTTACTTGAAATGAAAAGTAACTAAAGAGACTGTTGGGAAATTAAATAATTAATTTCTCAATAGTCCTTTTCTTTTCGATAATTTTCTTAGTTCCATAACCAACCCTTAAATTTATCAGTTATTGTAAGATTTGCATCATACCTGTGGGGCTATCAAAGTGACTAATAAAAATAAGACA
>CALVQS010000041.1 GCA_944358165.1 uncultured Bacilli bacterium
CATTTGTCAAAAGTTCTTTTACACAATAACCGGAACCAAATGTCAACAAAGCAAATTGGAATAAATTTAAATACGGATTAATAATTTGTCCATAAAAATGTGTCTAAAAACTTGACATAAGTCCAGTAAATCTATTTTTAAGAAAAGATTGTTTAATAGGATATGAGAGTGTTGGTAAAAAAATAATGAGATTAAAGATATTTCAAAATGGTAAAACTGTTCAGAATAAAAAAATATTAGTGGATAGAATTTTTTATACACTATGGCCATTTATGACTTATCCTTTTATGGTATTATACAATAATAAAAGTAAAGGTGATATTAGGTGCAATACAGAAGTAAAAAGTTTCAGAAAAAATAACTGAAACTTTTTCTTTACAGAAAATAACAAGATAATATTTGAACAAACAGGAAATAATATGATATACTATAAGCGATGTAAGCTCAAAGCTTAATTTCTGCTTTTGGCAAAACGCTATTATACTCTTAATTTAAAATAAAAAACTTTTTTGAGGAGGAATATAATGAATTTTAATTTACTTCGAACCTTAATTACATGGGGAATTATAATGTTACTAATTATAATTTATATAATAATTAAAAAAAAGAAAAGATTATTATCAAAGCGTTTTAACATAATATATGTTAGTGCCTCAATAATTAGTTTAATTTTAATAACATTTTTACTAATGATACCTTTTGAAAATTTATGGAAAAAATTTGATAATATTGAAAGTGCATTTAGTTATCAACATCCAAATGGAAAGATAATAGAAGTTTATGATTATGAAGAATTTTCTACAGTATTTTGGAAAGATAATAATCAACTTAATATTATTGATTATAAAAAAGAAAATAACTTTTATAAATTAACTAATTCCTTTTCTAAAATAAAGACCACACCATTAGATGTAGAATGTATGTTAAAAAAACATGATTTATCAAATAATCAAGTAGCTGTAATAATAACTTGTTCCAAAAATACTGATGATATTAAAGTCACTAATAAACAAGGGGAGTATTTAAAAGAAGAAGTTTTAACACGTAAAGAGTATTATGGAGTTTTTAATAAAGAAGATTATATTATTTATAATGATAAAAAAATATATTTAAATGAATTTTAATATATATCTTTAAACTTAGAACTAATGTAATTAATTTACACTAGTTCTTTTTATGTGTTTAAAAAGAGGTTATCTCATGATATAATGAAATTAATATAAGTTTGAGGTAATTATATGGAGAAACTATTTACACTAGAAACATTTATAACTTTTAAAGAGTATTTAAAAATGAAACAATTTTGGAAGAAATTATTAAAAAGAATAATTTTAATTGATATACTATTAATTATAGTTTCTCTTTTTGCTTTTGTTAAAGATTTGAATATATTGTTTTTATTTAGTAGTATGAGTATTTTAATACTGTATTTAAGTTTTATCATAGGTTGTTTATACGCAATATTTTATTATTACCGCTATAACAAAGAAAATAATAATTTAAAATGTTCTTTAGTATTTTATAAAAAATATATAGAAAGAAAAAGCTCTAATGCAAATGAAACAATACAATACAATGAAATTATTAAAATAAAAGAAGATGCAAATAAATTTATTTTCTTATTAAAAGACTATCCCGTTAAAATTTTAAAATCAAATTGTCATGAAAAAGATATTGCTTTCATTCAAAAAATATTGCATCAAAAGGAAGATGAAAGAAAAAATAATTTAAAGTTAGTCAAGTTAGAAAAGAAATTAGACTGGCTATTTATTATAACATTAGCACTATTTATAATAATACTTACTATAAACTTATATTTAATTGAACAAGTAACAAATGGAACTTATAAATATATATGGTCAATGATGTTTGTTTTACCATTTTCAATCATTTCTATAATGGTGGGAATAAAATATAAAGACAATATAAAAGGTCGTAAAAATATAATTAGTGGTAGTATTATTACTTTTCTAGTATTCATTTATAGTCTGCTATCTTTAATACCAATTAATAATAATTATCAAGAAGCTTTTAAATTAGAGCATATTTTAGGAATAGAGTTACCAGCAACAGGGATATACCAGAAAGAAGAAGTTAATACATCATATTATTATATTACGCATGAATTATTGTTCTCAAAGAAAGATGAATACTTAACAATAGAAGAAGAAATAAAAGAAAATAAAAATTGGTTTAGATTAGAAGAAATGCAGGAAGATGTAGTATATTATTTACCAGTAGTGGGTTCCAACAATTGTTATTATTCGCTTTATTTTGAAGAAGCAAATAAATATAATGATTTACCAAACAAAAGTGGAAAATATCATATATTCGCAATGCTTTACGATGAAGTGCAGCACATTCTTAGAATAGATGAATACTTTTATGAACTGAATATTTAGTTTAGAAAAATAAAATGAGAAATCATAATAAAAGATTTCCAAAACATAGGTAGGAGGCTGTGAATGATAAGATTTAAAGAAAATGATATATATGCATTGAAAATAGAAGATGAGTTAAGTAAGTATAATGGAAAATATATAATATTGATTAAATGTAGTTATAAAGGATATTCTAAAAGTAGTAATAAGGAAATGTTTAGATTTAAAATAACAAAGGATAAAAGTATTCCTAAATTAGAAGAAATAAACGATTTAGAATATATTGTAACTTATATTCAGCATGAACTTAATAAGTATATGCCATTTCCTAGCCCTGATGAATCTTTTGAAGAATTTAAAAAAGAAAGAGATAAAGTAATTACTTATCCAGATAAATATGGCTATTTATATACATGCTTAAGTAGTATTTTTTTGATAAGCAAAAACATTCCAGAAGATTTAATATACCTAGGTAATAAACAATTAGATTTACCATTTCATGAATACATCCCCTTTTCAGAATACGGTTACAAGATGACTTTTAATTGGGATAATATTACCAAAGAACTCGTGAAATGCTATGAAATGTATAATTTAAAGAAAAGTAGCATGTTTAGCAAAGAAGCAGCAGAAATGGCTAAACAAGAAGTATTAGGACTAATTGAACTTGAAAAAAAGTTTAGAAAAATAGATTTTAGTAAAATAAAGTTTGATGATGAAGAAGAAATAGAAAATTCTCTAACTTATGTAGGTGGCGAAGACGAAGACCCGTTTAAATAGTTTTTAGAACTAATGTAATTAATTTACACTAGTTCTTTTTATATTTCATAAAATGCCAGAAAGATAGTACAATAGCCAATTCTCTAAGGTTGCGATTTACATACAATAAGTAGGAGGGTATTATGGAACATATAACAAATATCATTTCCTATTTATTAGGAGGGATAGATACACCAATTATTATTTTATTAATTATTATGGCTTATGTTTATCTAACTTGTTGGTGCAAAGTAATCTATTGTCATAAAATGAATAGACAGGTTGGTTTAAAAGGAATAATTCATAAATTAGGTTATTTAATCATTATATCTCTCTCGGTATTTTTAGATAAAATCATGGGTAGTAGTGAAGCTATTCGTACGATTGTAATTTATTTCTTTATTGCTCATGAAGGATTAGTACTACTAAAATGTTGGAGTAAAATGGGACTTCCTTTACCCCCAAAAATATATAGTGCCCTAGAAAATTTAATTGGAGAGGAGGATAGTGATGGCAACACTCTTGAACGTAAAGAATAAAGTATTAAAAGAAGGAATTCATTATTTAACAAGTGATTATAAAACAAGAAATGAATCCAGAAGTACTCATAATGGTATGGATTTGGTAGGAAAAAATGGAATTGATGATATTGTAGCGATTGAAGATGGAACGGTAACATATACAGGATATGATGCAAGTGGTGGTGGATATTGGATTGCAATTACAACAAATGGAATAGAACACCGATATTTCCATTTACAAAAAGGAAGTACAAAAGTAAAAAAAGGAGATGAAGTATCGAAAGGAGAAGTAATTGCCAGGATGGGAGCTACTGGAAATGCCACAGGAAACTGCTTGCATTTTGCCATTTATAAAAATGGTTATACTGATCCTTTACCATATTTAATGAATGAAAATCCATTTAATGTTGAAGAAAAGAATGCCTATGAAACTTTTGTCTATGACCTACAAGTTGCGATTGGTGCGAATCCTGATGGTATAGCAGGGCCAGTTACTCTATCAAAAACCCCAACCATATCAACAAGTACGGGTTGGAATCATAAAGCGGTAAAACCACTTCAAATTTATTTGCAAAGTTTAGGATATGATTTAGGAAGTAAAGGAGTAGATGGAGAATTTGGCAAAGATATGAAAGCTTGTATAAAAAAATATCAAAAGGATATTGGCTTAGCCAGCAAATATCAAGACGGAATTGTAACTGCCAAAATGTACACTTGGAAGCATCTTCTAAAACTAAATTAAGAGCTTTTTACCCAAAGCTCTTATTTTGCCTGTTTGTTTAATTCTCTAATTTCTTCATTTATTTTTTCAATATCCAAACTAGGAGTTACGATCTTATTAGTAATATGATATTTTTTTATGAGTTCATCTAGCATTTGATTAGATTTTAAAACGTTTTCTTGATTTAATTTATGATGCTCGAGTTCTTGTTGTAATTTTTTAAAATCTTTAAAAAACTGATCATAATATTTAATCAAAATTAAATTAAAACCACCATTAATTGCTTTCTTTATAATTTTTCCTTTATTGAAAAATTTAAGTAACCCCATTTGAATATCATCAGTAACAATGAGTTTTTGAAAGTGCAGTTCTTCTCTTAAAAAAGAGACTGTTTTCTTATTAAAAGAAGAAGGGGTAAAGAAAGAAAATTTAGGAATGAGAAAATGACCAACCATAATTGTCTCTGCACCAGCCAAGATTGCTTCTTTAAAAGGAAGTAAATCTTCTTTTCTTAATTTTTTGAAATTAAAGATAACCGGAAGAAAATAATGGGTATTAATCTTTGTTGCCCCGTGACCAGGAAAATGTTTCACAACAGGAATAACATCTTGTTCCATAAATTCTTTCATATAAGGAATTGCATTTTGAATAACGGTTTTGGCATCACTCCCAAAAGAACGGTCTCCAATGGGATGATGAGATGAAAATCTTTTAATATCTAAAACCGGAGCAAAATTCACATTAATATTAGACCTAGAAAGAATGGTAGCAATAATTTTTCCATGTTTTTTTATGCATTCGAAATCTTGATGAAAAGAAAAGGGGCTTTTTAAGTTTAGAATTTCTTTTGGCAAGCGATTTACCCGATATCCTTCTTGATCAATTCCGATTAAAATAGTATAACCAGCCCGATCTGCCAAAGAATGAATCATATTAATAAGCTTTATCATTTCTTCATAAGTTTGATAATTTCTAGAATACAAAGTGATACCTCCAACTTTACATTCTAAAATAAGTTTTTCAATAATTTTCGGATCATTGGTATTTAACCCAACAAAAAGCATTCTTCCTAACATATAAATTCACCTCTAAACATTGTATCAAATTTCTTTTAAAAAATCAGACAAATATTATAATTTTTTCATAAGTTCCAAATTTCTATCAAAATAGCCATGATGATAATAAAATTTTTGAGCATTTTCATTATAGGCAAACACATCAATTAAAAGGGCTTTACAACCGACATTTTTAAAATAGAGTTCCATCTGATTGAGTAATTTTTGACCAACGTGATGAGTTCGATAATTTTTAGAAACAATTAATTCAGTTACTCGACCACGTTTTGGCGCTTTAAAGTCATACGTACTTACATCTTCATTATTGATAAGCCCAACAATTAGTCCAACAACTGCCTCTTTTTCGATAGCTAAAAAAATCTTTCCTTCATATTTTTTTACTTCATCCATGGTTTTAGCAAAGTATTTTTCTCGATATTCTTTTGTTAAAATATTATATTTTTCTCTATCAATCTCGGCAATATATTCTTGAAGCTCCTCTAGTAAATCTTTAATCTCTTCATCATACTTACTGGAATAATCAATAATTTTCAAATGAATCACCTAAAAAGATTATATCACAAAGGAAAATAGATTGTAAATTTTTAATGAATAACGTATAATTATGTTAGGTAGGTGATGAAGTATGTGGATTATGTGGTTAATTATAATTGTACTTTTAACCATCTTAGAAGTAATAACCATTAATCTCGTAAGTGTGTGGTTTATTATAAGTGGAATTGTAAGTTTATTTTTATCATTTGTAATAGATTCATTTTATGTCGAATTTGCCGTCTTTGTTTGTCTAGGATTAGTTCTAATGCTTCTAACAAGACCATACTTAGTGAAGAAGCTATCAAAGAAAAAAGTAAGTACGAATCTTGACCGTGTAATCGGCATGGAAGGAATTGTAACGGAAGAAATCACCAAATTTAAAATTGGTGAAGTAAAAGTAGATGGAAAAAAATGGAGTGCCATTTCAAGCGAAAAAATAGAAGTTGGCAAAGAAGTAATAGTAGAAGACATTGATGGTGTAAAACTCATTGTAAGAAAGGAAGATGAATAATGGAGTTTTTAATCGCAATTTTAATATTAGTAATTATTTTAATTATCCCCAACATTAAGATTGTTCCTCAAGCAAAGGCTTATGTAATAGAAAGGTTAGGAAGTTATTACACAACTTGGCAAAACGGTTTACACGTAAAAATTCCTTTTGTAGATCGTGTATCAAAAATAGTAAGTTTAAAAGAAACCGTAAAAGATTTTGCTCCCCAACCAGTAATTACAAAAGATAATGTTACAATGCAAATTGATACAGTTGTTTATTTTCAAATAACCGATCCAAAGCTATATACTTATGGAGTAGATGCACCAATTAGTGCAA
Organism: uncultured Bacilli bacterium; assembly: GCA_944358165.1. Classification (GTDB taxonomy): domain Bacteria; phylum Bacillota_I; class Bacilli_A; order RF39; family UBA660; genus Caccenecus. The sequence continues at coordinate 6,822 of CALVQS010000041.1, forward strand.
TTGAAAATCTAACAGCAACAACACTTCGCAACATTATTGGCGAATTAGAATTAGATCAAACTTTAACAAGTAGGGATATCATTAATAGCAAAATGCGTGCCATTTTAGATGAAGCAACCGATCCTTGGGGAATCAAAGTAAATCGAGTAGAAGTAAAAAATATTTTACCACCAAGAGATATTCAAGACGCAATGGAAAAGCAAATGCGAGCTGAAAGAGAAAGAAGAGAAAAAATATTACAAGCAGAAGGCGAGAAAAAATCAAGCATATTAATTGCAGAGGGTGAAAAAGAAAGTGCCATTTTAAAAGCAGAAGCGGAAGCACAAAGTGCCATTCGTATTGCTGAGGGTAAAGCACAAGCAATGATCAAAATCAAAGAAGCAGAAGCAAAAGGAATCGAATTATTAAAAAATGCCAAAGCAGATGGAGCAGTATTGACCCTAAAAAGTTATGAAGCTTTAGGAAAAGTAGCTGATGGACAATCAACCAAATTAATTATTCCTGCTAATTTACAAGATGTAGCAACTTTTGGAACAACATTAATGGAGGTTATGAAAGATAAGAAATAATCTTATCTTTTTAAAATGATGGAATACCATACCATAGCACCATTTTATAATTCAGATTCAAAAGTATTAATTTTAGGTTCATTTCCAAGTGTAAAATCAAGAGAAGAAGGCTTTTACTATGCTCACCCTCAAAATCGTTTTTGGAAAGTTTTATCTTTAATTTTCGAAGAAGAAATTACGAATAAAAAAGAATTTTTAGTGAATCACCATATCGCTTTATTTGATGTATGTGCATCCTGTGAAATTAATGGCTCTAGTGATGCATCCATAAAAGAAGTAGTACCTAACGATATAGAAAAAATCTTAATAAATAGCCAAATTAAATATATCATTCTAAATGGTAAAAAAGCTTCATCATTATATGCAAAATACATGAAAGGCATTTCTCTTCCGAGTATTACCCTTCCAAGTACGAGTCCTGCAAATGCCTCTTTTAGTTTAGAAAAATTAGTGGATTCTTATCAAATAATTAAAGAGTTGACAAAATAAATGTAAAGTAATCACAAAAATTAAAATAAAAAAAGGAAATAGCCCCAAGAAAACTTTAAAAACAGATTTACTTGTGCTATACTAAAAAAGGTGGTAAAGGAAATGAATAAATTAGGATATTCAAAGATAGAAATTTTAGTAGTAATTGTATTACTTGGAATCGTTGCATTTATAACAATCAATAAAACATCATATGCTTTTGAAGTAGATGAAGGAAAAGCTGTTGAAGAAGTAAAATATTTAATTGAAATTCAAGCAGAAGATTATGCTCTTGCCAATACTTCTTTATTTGAAGAAACAAATACAACTTATATTAGTGTCGATGATTTAATTGAAGCTGGCTATTTAGCAGGAAATGAAGAAGGATTATTAACGGATCCTACAGACACCTCTAAAAATTTAAATGATAAAAAGGTAAAATTAGAGTATAATGCTGATAAAAACAATGTAACAGCAACTGTCGTAGATTAGCAAGTAAAAAAACTTGCTTTTTTTAGATATTAAGTGTATAATACTTAGCGTATTAAAAAGGAGGAAATTTATTATGGAAGAAAAATTAAGAAATTTGACATTTATTGTTATACTAGGGTTTATTATTTTAGGAATCTTAATCATTGGATTGTATTTTAAGGATGGAAGTTCATCAAGCAATAATAGTAGTAATACTACCAATACAAATAGTGAAAGTAGTTCTGCTGATTCCGATTATGATGTAAGTGCTATGAATGAAGTAGATGTAGATGAAGCTTTAGCTTTATTTGAAGAAGAGGGAACTCACGTATTATATATTGGACGTAGTGGATGTACTTATTGCCGTCAATTTGTTCCAGTATTAAATGAAGTTCAAGAAGAATTAGGATTTACAACCAATTATTTAAATGCTCAAACATATATGAATAATTGGAGTGCCTCAAAAGATGAGTTAGAACCATTAACAGACAAAATGACCGTAGAAGCATCTGCCAATGGAGAAACAGGAACTCTAGGAGATTTATTCTTAGAAAATGGCTTTACTCCAGCTTTAGTAGTAATTAAAGATGGTGAAGCAGTAGCAGGTTTCTTTGGATACAGAGATGCATCAACGCTAACAAGTTTATTAGAAGAATACTTATAATAGGGCATAAGCTCTATTTTTTTATACAAATTTTTGCTTTTCCTCCACGGTTTGACAAAATCCGAAAATAAGATTTGCTATAATAATTATTTCAAGGAGGAATGTTTATGCAAAAAACAAATTTAGAAAAATTAAACCAAGAATTTAAAAGAATAAGAGAAATGGGATATGTAAAAAGTACGAGAAATGGATATACTATCGTTGGAAAGACTTTAGAAGATTTACTAGGAAAAAAAGAGGAAACTCTAACAACACCAGACTATTATGGAATTGAATTAAAAACAAAAATAGGGTATAGCAATTCTTATACAACATTATTTAATTTAACACCAGATGGTAATTTGGTAATAGAAAGATTAAGCCAAACATATGGATATCCGGATAAAATTTTAAAAAATAAAAAAGTATTAAATATATCGATCACATCAACACCAACATTAGTAGCAAATAGATATTTTTTTAATTTAAAAGTGGATTACTTTCAAAGAAAATTAAAACTTATAATTCAAAATAAATTTGGAGATATTTTAGAAGAACATATTACTTGGAGTTTTGATAATTTAAAAGAAAGACTAGAACAAAAGTTAAAATATTTAGCATTGGTTAATGCCTGGTCCACTACTAGAAATAATGAAAAATATTATAAATACTATCAAATAAAATATTATAAACTAAGAGATTTTGATAAATTTATAGAATTAATAGATAAAGGAATAATTAGAGTGAGCATAAAAATGGGAGTTTTTAGAACTGGCATAAAAAAAGGCTTGCCCCACGATAGGGGGACAAGCTTTGAATTAAAACCCCTTGATTTTTATATGCTTTTTGAAAGAATATATGTTTAGTCCAGTGCATTTTAGTTTGGCCAAGGGGAAAAATGCAGGTATAAAAAAATCTCATTCCAAAAATGAGATATTTTTTCAAAAATGGTCGAGAAGACAGGATTTGAACCTGCAACCCCTTGGTCCCAAACCAAGTGCACTACCAAATTGTGCTACTTCTCGATACTGGTGCGCCCTAAGGGAGTCGAACCCCTAACCTTTAGATCCGTAGTCTAACGCTCTATCCAATTGAGCTAAGGGCGCATCTCCATTAGTTAGTGCACTTGTAAAATGCATTATCATTATATTATAATTATATGCAAAAATCAAGAG
>CALVQS010000042.1 GCA_944358165.1 uncultured Bacilli bacterium
GTGATGTAATTATGAAAAATAAAATTATTATGGGTTTATTAAGTATCTTATTACTTGCTTTAAATTTACTATTTTTATACTTATTTATGAATAATAAAGATTCTATATTTCTAACGTTAGGATATTTATTAGCAGTTTTTTTGATTTATCGTATTTTGCTATTTTTTATACAAAAACTATTCGTGAAATTTAAAATTCTTAAATATGTGCCAGATCAATTTCATTATTATGATAAAATTGAACAAAATTTAAGAGAAAAAGCGAATATTCGATATAAGATGCAAAAAGATCGGGTTATAGCAGCGATTTTATATAATTTAATTCTTTTTATACTTGTTTTTCTAGTTGTTAAATTTAATAATGATGAGGGTATTATTTCTTGTTTGTTTGTAGCACTTTTACTTTGTTTACCATCACTTATTTTTATGCCTAGATTAAATGAGTGGGATGGTTATGGTAAAATTGGATATAATCCTTCTTTAGAGCAAAAAAATTTAAAACCTAAAAAGATTCGTGCTACAACTTGGAATTATGGTAGATATAGCAAGACTACTTACCGAGATCAAGATGGTAATAAAGTAGGTGAAGCATCTTCCTTTGATTGGGGTCCTGTTCAGGATACTACGATTAAAGATAAAGATGGTAATGAAACAAAATTTGAACATTGGAAATTTTAATTATGGTAATTTGTTAAGCTTTATAGTATAATTAGATATAGGAAAGAAGTTTATATGAAAAAGATTTTAAGTTTTATTTTGTGTGGTGTTATGTGTTGTGTGTTTTTGACTGGCTGTGGAAATGAAGAAACGAATGAAAATGATGTAAAAGAAACCGATTCTAATGAAGCTGCTAGTGAAGAAGAAGTTCAATATCATGAAGATAATCAAGATTTAGTTGATGCATTTAATGTGGCAGTAAAAGAATTGTATGACGAAAAAACGAGTGAAGGCTATTTTAATCTTGCACTATATCAGATTACTAGAAAAATGGATGAAAATGGCATTGATCAATATCACGCTGTGGCAATTTGTGATACACCATTTGTTGAGAGACCAGTTATAACAGGTTATACGTCAGAAAATTGGACTTCGGAAGCTTCTAACATCGAAAATTATGAAGGTACTTGTACTTATGATACTTGGGTATTTACTGATTATAATGATGGCAGTGATTATAATGTATTAGTACAAGATGATAATGATCAATATTATAATGTAACAATTACTTTTGAAGAGATGGAATATAATGGAGACGTTAAGTATTATCCAACTTTTGTTAATTCAATGCTTTTAAAATAGTTTTTTATCAATCCAACTTGGGTTGATTTTTTGTTTAAAAAAATATGAATGTTCTACATTTTTTTTATCTTCATAAAATTTGTTAGGTGATATTTGTGAAGAAGCACCATATTGATTACGCTTTATTTATTAGTGTCATTATTATTAGTATTTTTGGTATTATTATGATTTATTCTGCTAGTAGTATTTGGGCAGAGTTTAAATACCAGGATGCTTTTAAGTATGTAAAACAACAGGGTTTATTTTTCTTGGTGGGAATTGTTGTTATGATTATTACTAGCAAACTTGATCTAAATTTTATTAAAAAGCGAGCGAATCTTATTTTGGGTGTTTGTTTTCTTCTTTTAATTCTTGTTTTAATACCGGGGATTGGTAGTGTTCGAAATGGTAGTAGAAGTTGGTTTGGAATTGGAGGATTTGGGATTCAGCCTAGTGAATTTGCAAAGTTAGGACTTATTATTTTTGTTGCAAAATATTTATCGAAACATCAAAAAGAAATGAAAGATGTAAAAGGGGCTTTGCCTGTTTTTCTTGTTGTTGGCCTTTTTTTCTTACTTATTATGTTAGAACCAGATTTTGGAACAGCGATGGTACTTGCTCTTACGTTAGTTGCCCTTATTTTTGCATCAGGACTTAAAATATCTTTTTTTATAAAATTAGGGGTACTTGGTTTAATTGGAATCGTTGCTCTTATTATTGCAGCTCCATACCGGATGGCCAGGATTGTTTCTTTTTTAAATCCTTGGAGTGATCCTTTGGGTAGTGGGTATCAGATTATTCAAAGTTTGTATGCGATTGGTCCGGGTGGAATTTTAGGTCAAGGATTCTTGAACTCTAGACAAAAGCATTTTTATTTGCCAGAACCACAGACGGATTTTATTTTTTCTATTATTAGTGAGGAGTTTGGCTTTTTAGGTGTTTTAATTGTTTGTGGTTTCTTTTTCTTCCTTTTTTATCGAATGCTTAAGATTGCTCTTCGTAGTAATGATTTGTTTCAAAAATATTTAGCTTTGGGTCTAGGATTGCTAATTTTTATACAAGCTTCTTTAAATCTTGCTGTAGTTGTTGGTCTTATTCCGGTTACAGGAGTTACGTTACCATTTTTTTCCTATGGTGGTTCTAGCTTACTTATAAGTATGATTAGTGTTGGTTTGGTATTAAATGTAAGTCGAAAATAGTAATATGAAAGAAACTGTATTTATTTTATGTTTATAAGGTATATTTAAACTTATGTGTTGCATAAACCTTATGTTGTATATGTGTAATAAAACATTGTATTGATTTTTTCAGAAAATTGTAATATAATGATTATAGAAATGGGGAATATTATGGAATCTATAAATATAAACGTTCGTGTAGATGCAGATGATAAAAAAGGGTTTGAACAGTTTTGCAATAATGTGGGCATGAATGTATCTACTGCAATTAATATGTTTATAAAAGCTGTATTAAGAGAGCAAAGATTACCTTTTGAAGTTAAAACAAATGCTTGTAGCGAAAAAGTTTATGAGAAACTTAGGGAAGCTGAATTAGAAATGAATAGTACTTTGAAAAGATATTCTAAAGAGGAAATATTGGATAGTATCAATAAAATTATAGGATAATAATGCATGTATAAATTGGAATTTTTACCTATTGCAAAGAAAGATATTGATGATATTATTTACTATATTTCTCATAATTTAAAAAATATTACAGCATCCAAAAAACTTAGAGATTTATTTATGAATAGTCTTGATTATATTATAGAGTTTCCTTATGGCAGTGCTGTTTATCAGCTAGGGAGTAAACTCAAAAATGAATATAGGAGTTATAAAGTTAAAAATTTTTTAATGTTTTACACAATAAATGAGCAAGAAAAAATTATTACTATTGTTCGGGTTTTATATGAGAAAATGAATATTAATGCTATATTAGAATGTTAAGATTAGGATTTTTGTATTCTAATTTTTTTGTATTTGTATGCGAATAAAAATATTTTAGAAAATATAAATAAATATGTGAATTAAGTCGAAAATGGTATTTAATTTCAAGAATATTTCATACTAATAAGGGTGGAGATATGATTAAGGCCGTTAAATATAGTTTTTTCATTCTTTTATTTGTTGCTTTGGTTAGTGGAGGTATTTTGTTTTATTTAAAAAAAGATGGATATCAAATTACTTTTAATTCCAATGGTGGAAGCATTGTTGCACCTATTCAAGTTGGATTTAAAGAAACAGCTCTAAAACCAGTTGATCCGAAAAAAGAGGGATATCAGTTTGTTGGGTGGTATCTGGATGGGGAAAAGTTTAATTTTGATGAAGAAATTACCGAAAATATCACTTTAAAAGCAGAGTATGAAGTTATAGAGGAAGTTACTTATACTTTATCTTTTGATTCTTTAGGTGGAAGTGAAATAGAAAAAATGGATGTAGAAGAAAATGCTCTTGTTAGTGATGTTCCCATTCCTACTAAAGAAGGGTATCAATTTGTTTATTGGACTTATCACAATAAAGAGTTTTCGTTTAGTAATCCTATTACTCATGATATGGTTTTAGTAGCAAAATATGAGAAAGTTATTAGTAGCAAATCCAAATACACCATTACTTTTGATTCAATGGGTGGTTCTTTGGTAGAATCTTTGGTTGTTGATGCTGGGAGTATTGCGAAAATGCCTCGTGATCCGGAAAGGGAAGGTTATCAGTTTGCCGGTTGGTATTTAGATGGAGAAGAATTTGATTTTTCAAAACCAATACAGAGTGATATTACTTTAGAAGCTTGGTGGGTTTTGACCTAAATTTTTAAAAGGGGATAGAAATATATTCTTTTTTTTTGTATAATAGGATTATAGAGGAGAGAAAATTATGAAAATATTAACAGTAAATGCAGGTAGTTCATCTTTAAAATTTAATATGATTGAACTTCCAGAAAAAAAAGAATTAATAAGTGGGAATTTTGAAAAGATTGGTTTAAGTGGAGGAATTTATAGCATTAAAATCAATGGTTCAAAAATTAAGAAAGAAGCTGATATGAGAGATCATAAAGATGCAATTGAATTACTTATCAAAGAATTATTTGATAATAAAATTATTGAATCTTTAGATGAGATTGATGGTATTGGACATCGTTTGGTTCATGGTGGAGATAAGTATGCATCTAGTGTTTTAATTGATGATGATGTGATTCATACGGTTGGAGAGTTATCTAGTTTAGCACCTCTTCATAATCCAGCGAATATTTTAGGTGTAGAAGCATTTAGAGAAGCACTACCTAATGTACCTATGGTTGGAGTATTTGATACTGCTTTTCATCAAACAATGGGAGAAGAACAATATTTATATTCTGTACCTCTTAGTTGGTATCGTGATTATCAAATTCGTAAATATGGTTTTCATGGAACGAGTCATAAATTTATTATGAAGACCATGCAAGAGAAATTAGGAAAAGAAAATATTAATCTTATTAGTTGTCATATTGGTAGTGGAGCATCTATATGTGCTATAAAAGACGGTAAGAGTTTTGATACGACTATGGGATTTACTCCAAATGCTGGTTTAATTATGGGTACTCGTTCTGGAGATATTGATTATTCCGTAATTCCTTATTATATGGAAAAAACTGGCGAATCTATTAAAGAAGTTGATACGATTTTAAATAAGAAAAGTGGTTTACTTGGTTTAAGTGGTAAATTTAGTGATCACCGAGATATTGAAGAAGCTATGGCAAATAAAGATCATGATGCAATTTTAGCAAATAATATGTATGTTAATCGAATTGTTGATTATATTGCAAAGTATTATGTGGAATTAGAAGGAAATGTAGATGCTGTTGTTTTTACCGCTGGCTTGGGAGAAAATGCTAGAGAATTTCGAGAGGAAATTATTAATAAATTAAACTGTTTAGGTATTCAGATTGATAAAGATAAAAATAGTAAAATTGCTAGCTATTTAGATACACAAGAAGGAATTATTTCTAGTGATGATTCTCGTGTTCCTGCTTATGTTATTCCAACTAATGAAGAATTAATGATTGCCCTTGATACTTATGATTTAATTAAGTAGGAGGTGTTTGCCATTAATAATAGTATTGAAAAAAAGATTTATAAAAAGATTAAGGAATATCCTAAAATTGTTATTGCAAGACATGTTGGACCAGATCCAGATGCCATTGCATCTACGACAGCCTTAAGAGATTCTATCCGACTTACTTTTCCAGAAAAAGAAGTGGTTGCGGTTGGTCTTGGGGTATCAAAGTTTAAGTATTATGGTATTTTAGATAAGATTGAAGCAAGTGACTTTAAAGACTCTTTGTTAATTGTTCTAGATGTGCCAAATCTTGCTCGGGTAGATGGGATTGAAGGTTTAGAATATAAAGAAATCATGAAAATTGATCATCATCCTGCGGAAGATATTAAAGGGCCGGTTGATTGGACGAATGAAAAGAGTTGTTCTACTTGTCAGATGATTGCAGAACTTATTTTAAAAACACCGCTTAAATTAGATACGAAAATTGCTGGTAATTTGTATTTGGGAATTGTATCTGATAGTGATCGCTTTTTACTTCCTTATACGACTAATGAAACTTTTAAAGTTGTTCATGATTTAATTAGGGCAAGTAAGCTTGAATTTACTTCTTTATATAACTACTTGTATGATCGAAGTATTGATGAAGTTCGCTTTCAAGGATATTTAGCAACCAATATGAAAGTTAGTGAAAATGGGTTGGGTTCTATCATTATTCCTAGTGATGTTATTAAAGAATATCATGTTGATTTAGCAACACCTGCGAATCTCATTAATAATTTTAATTTTATTAGGGAAGTACTTGTCTGGACGTTTATTACGGAAGACGTAAAAAATAATGTTTATAAAGTGAGTATTCGTTCTCATGGACCAGTGATTAATGAAGTTGCTAGTAAGTATCATGGCGGAGGACACAAATATGCGAGTGGTGCTCGTATTACTAGTGAAGAAGAAATTGAGGCTTTTTTACAAGATTTAGATACTTTATGTGAAGAATATAAAAGAGCAAGTATTAGTAATTTATAGTAAGAAAAACTTGCTTTTTTTGTACATTTTTTGTCAAACTTTTGCACATTTCTTGTTGTTTTTCTTGACACATGTTATAATGAACTTGGACCATAATTTTAAGGAGGCTATATGGAAAAAAAGTATGTTTACCTTTTCTCAGAAGGTAATAAAGACATGAAAGAATTATTAGGTGGTAAAGGTGCTAATTTAGCAGAAATGACGGGACTTGGACTTCCGGTACCTAGAGGTTTTACTGTTACAACAGAAGCTTGTAATAAGTATTATGAAGATAAAGAGGTCATTGATGAAGGAATCAAGAACGAAATTTATGCAAAATTAGAAGAACTTGAGAAAATCACAGGAAAAACATTGGGAGATAAGAAAAATCCATTACTAGTTAGTGTTAGAAGTGGTGCTAGAGCAAGTATGCCAGGTATGATGGATACTGTACTTAATTTAGGAATGAATGATGAAGTGGCAGAAGGATTTACATCTGTTACACAAAATAAGAGATTTGTATACGATTCTTATCGCAGATTTATTCAAATGTTTGCCGATGTTGTAAAAGGATATCCAAAATCAAGCTTCGAGAGAAGATTAGATGAAATTAAAGAAGAAAAAGGTGCTAAATTCGATACGGATTTAACTGCTGATGACATGGTTGAAGTCACAAATGAATTTAAAAAGATTTATAAGGAGATTGCTGGCGAAGATTTCCCACAAGATCCAAAAGTTCAATTAATAGAAGCTGTAACTGCAGTATTTCGTAGTTGGAATAATGAGCGAGCTATTTATTATAGAAGAATGAATGATATTCCATCTAGTTGGGGTACGGCTGTAAATGTTCAAGAAATGGTTTATGGTAACCGTGGTAATACTTCGGGAACTGGAGTTGCATTTACTAGAAACCCTGCAACTGGAGAAGCAAAACTATATGGAGAGTATTTAATTAATGCTCAGGGTGAAGATGTTGTAGCAGGTATTCGTACTCCAGAGCCAATTAGTAAACTTGAAGATACTATGCCAGAAGTTTATAAGGAATTTGCTCATATTGCGAAAACTTTGGAAAATCATTATAAAGATATGCAAGATATGGAATTTACGATTGAAGATGGACATCTCTTTATGCTTCAAACTAGAAATGGTAAGAGAACTGCTACGGCAGCTTTAAAAGTTGCAGTTGATATGGTATCAGAAGGTTTAATTACCAAAGAAGAAGCACTACTTAAAGTAGAGCCAAAACAGCTTGATAGCTTGCTTCATCCTACCTTTAATAGTGATGCTCTAAAAAAAGGCGAAGTGATTGCAACTGGTCTTGCGGCATCACCGGGAGCTGGAGCTGGAAAAATTTATTTTAATGCTGAAGACGTTACTGAACATGCAAAGATGGGTGAGAAAACGATTCTTGTTCGACTTGAAACTTCACCAGAAGATATTGAAGGAATGAATCATGCCGAAGGTATTTTAACGATTCGTGGTGGTATGACGAGTCATGCAGCCGTTGTTGCTCGTGGTATGGGACGTTGTTGTGTTTCTGGCTGCGGGGAATTATCTATTGATGAAGAAGCTAAAACTTTAACGACTAAGAGTGGCAAAGTATATCATGAGGGTGATGAAATTAGTTTAGATGGTTCTACAGGAATGGTTTATGATGGTTTAATTAAAACCGAAGAACCAAGTATTAGTGGAGATTTTGAGACTTTCATGAATTGGGCTGATGAGGCAAGAAGAATGAAGGTTCGCACCAATGCAGATACACCAAAAGATGCCATTCAAGCACGTAAATTTGGAGCAGAGGGAATTGGGCTTTGCCGTACAGAGCATATGTTCTTTGAAGAAAATAGAATTTTTAACTTTAGAAAAATGATTACAGCAGAAACCCTTGAACAAAGAGAAGCTGCTTTAGAAGATATTTTGCCATATCAAAGAGGAGACTTTGAAGAATTATTTAAAGCCATGGCTCCATATAGCGTTACGATTCGTTTCTTAGATCCACCTTTACATGAATTTTTACCACATACTGATGAAGAAATAAAGCCTTTAGCTGAAGCTTTAGGTATGAGTTTTGAAGCTCTTAAAAAGAGAGTAGAATCTTTAAAAGAATTTAATCCAATGATGGGACATAGAGGTTGTCGTTTAGCAGTTACTTATCCAGAAATTGCTAGAATGCAAACAAGAGCAGTTATTGAAGCAGCGATTAATGTTGGTAAAGAAGGCATTGGGGTAACTCCAGAGATTATGATTCCTTTAGTTGGCGATGTTAAGGAACTTAAATATGTTCGTGATATTGTCGTAGAAGAAGCAGATCATTTAATTAAAGAAGCTGGTAGCAATATTAAATATCATGTTGGAACAATGATTGAAATTCCAAGAGCAGCGCTTACGGCTGATAAAATAGCAGAATATGCTGAATTCTTCTCATTTGGTACAAATGATTTAACTCAAATGACTTATGGATTTTCAAGAGATGATGCTGGTAAGTTCTTAGGAGATTACTATAAAAAACAAATCTTTGAAAGTGATCCTTTTGCTAAATTAGATACAGAAGGTGTTGGCGAGTTAATTCGTATTGCTGTACAAAAGGGTAGAAGCACTAAACCAGACATTCATTTAGGTGTTTGTGGTGAACACGGAGGAGATCCTGCTAGTATCGAATTTTGTGAAAGTGTTGGACTTGATTATGTATCTTGTAGTCCATATCGTGTTCCTATTGCTAGACTAGCTGCTGCCCAAGCTGCGATCAAGCGTGGAACGCAAAAATAGACTCGAATGTTGATGTGTTCTTAACTCGTATAATCACTACAAAAGATGATATATCTAGATATAAGGATAAATTTTGTAAATATAATGATATAAGATTTAAAGAACCAATTATAGTAGATATTTACATATAAGAAAAGACTAAGATGACGATTATGTCGTATATCTTAGTCTTTTTTGTTATTAGGACTTTGATGTGCGATTATTGATAGGGAGGATAAAATATGCGACTTATTTATACAAAACCATTATTAAAAGATTTATCACAAGGATCTAGAATTGCTTTTGTTAGGCAATTTCGTTTAATGACACAAGATGAAGTTTCTGATAAATTAGGATTAACTGGAGAATGCAAAAGACGAACTATGACAAGATATGAAAAGGGTACTAGAAATCCCAAAAATGATAGGACTATGGAGATAGCACGAATACTAAACGTGAATGTTGCATCAATCAAAAAATATGATTATAAGAATGTGGAAGATATTATTTATACTTTAATGTGGTTGGAAGAATTGCTACCAAATTATCTTATAGATTTATCTGATGTTCCAAATGTAAAAAATAATACAACACTTGAATTAAAAAAGTTTTTAGGCGAATGGAATATTATGAGAAATAAGAGAATGAAACGAGAAATATCCTATAATGATTATATAGAGTGGAAATTAAATTATAAAATAAAGGAGGATAATTAGAATGAATTATTCAACTAAAATCATATTAAATTCAATCGATAATTTTAAGAATCATCCATTTAAAGTAGAAGATGATGATTCATTAAAAGAACTTGCAAAAAGCATAAAACAAAAGTTTTAAAGAAAATATTATTAGTAGATGACAGCGAAATAAATGAGACATAATCAAATACTAACACTTAAGATATTATCATATACTAATCATATAAAAAAGGATTAACATAACAAATAAGGCAATCGCATAAAAAATTGACGTAAAGTAATTATAAACTAGGAATAACATAAAATATAAGGTTTTCAATGTTT
>CALVQS010000043.1 GCA_944358165.1 uncultured Bacilli bacterium
ACATTGAAAACCTTATATTTTATGTTATTCCTAGTTTATAATTACTTTACGTCAATTTTTTATGCGATTGCCTTACAAAAATACGACCAAGTAAGCTTAAATGATTACTAATAATGTAAACATAATTGACACCAAGCTCTTTTTCTAATTCTTGAAGTTTATGTTGAACACTCTCTTCATCTAACTCAAAGATTTCCAAATACCTCAAAATAATATCTTCCATATAGGTAAATCCCTTTTGAATAAATATTTGATAAATCTTTTGAAACTGTTCTTCATCTAATTGAGACAAATAATCTTCCTCATATTCATGCATAATCATATCATAATAAACATCACTTACATACTTACTTAAAAACATCATCTTTCCCTCGACTTCTGATAATTTTCAACTAATTCCTCAAAACGAACGCCGTATTTTTCCGCTAACACTTCCCCACTAATATCAAAAATTTCATGTAAATAACCATTTTGAACAATATCGATTTGTCTTTCTTCTAAATATTTAATTTTAACAAGCAAATCAAAATAACTAATATTATTTAAAATATCCTTATTCTTATTCAAATCAATTCCATATTTTAAGCATATCTCATGAAGAGCTTCTCGATTTTTTCGTACATTAAAAATCATACCAATTTTTTGTAATAACATTATTCTCTCTTCACTTAATTTGCTAGCTTTATAATCCGCCCTTTGTCGAGAAATCCATGAAGCTAAACCTTTGCCTGACTCATCATATTCATAACCATTCACCGTTTTAAACCCTTGGGGTACACTTAAATTCCCATAATACTCATAATATTTCTTTGCAAGGTTATACATCTCTTGCCATTGCATCTCTAGAACATTGAAAACGATACCAATTTTTTGTAATAATTCTATTTTTTCCTTGCTTAATTTCCCACTTTTATAATCCATTCTTTGTTTATTAATCCAACCACCTAAAGCAGCTCCCGACTCATCATATTTAAAGCCATTAACAGTTTTAAAAGTTCCTGGTATATTTAGATGTCCATAATGTTTATAATATTTTTTCGCCAGATTATACATATTTCGCCAATGTTCCTCTGAAAGATCGAATACCATACCGATTTTCGTCAATAACTTTATTCTCTCTTTACTCAATTCTCCCTTTTTAAAAGACTTTCTTTGTGTATCAATCCAACTACTTAAAAAGACTCCTGACTCATCATATTCATAACCGTTAACTGTTTTAAAATTCCAAGGTATATTTAGAGTTTTATAATGTTCATAATACTTCTTTACAAGGTCATACATCTCTTGCCATTGCTCCTCTAGAAAATCAAAAGTCATACCAATATTCTGTAATAAGTTGATTCTCTCACGACTTAATTCTCCATTTTTATAATCAATTTCTTGAGTTTGAATCCATTTACCCAAAGAGACTCCTGACTCATCATAGCTATATCCATTCACTGTTTTAAATCTTACAGGTGCATTTAAGTTGCCATAATGTTCATAATATTTCTTTGCAAGGTCATACATATCCTGCCATTGCATTTCACGAACACCAAAAGTCATACCAATATTCTGTAATAACTCTATTTTTTCTTCACTTAATTTTCCTTTTTGGTAAGCCACTCTTTGATTTTGAATCCATTTACCTAAAGAAACTCCCGACTCATCATAAAGAAGTACATTGATTGTCTTAAAATCCCGAGGAACCTTTAAATTTCCATGATATTCATAATATTTCTTTGCAAGGTCATACATCTCTTGCCATTGCATCTCACGAACATCAAAAACCATGCCAATTTTTTGCAATAACTGTATTTTTTCTTCACTTAATCTTCCTTTTTTATAAACCCCTCTTTGAGTTTGAATCCAACTTCCTAAAGAGGCTCCCGCTTCATCATATTCATAACCGTTGACTGTTTTAAACCTTTGGGGGACACTTAAATTTCCATTATGTTCATAATATTTCTTTGCAAGGTTATACATTTCTTGCCATTGCATCTCACGAGCATCAAAGGTCATACCAATTTTTTGTAATAAGTCAATTCTCTCTTCACTTAAATTTCCATTTTTATAAGACTTTCTCTGCGTATTAATCCAACTTCCTAAAGAAACTCCTGCTTCATCATATTCATAACCATTCACTGTCTTAAATATCGTAGGTACATTTAAGTTACCATGATGTTCATAGTAATTTTTAGCTAATTCATACCAATCCATCCATGTTATAGTTAGCCTTTCTCTTACATACTTTAATATTTCAAATATGTCCTCATTGACTAACTCAATATTAAAAGTTATATCTTGAATATCAAAATTTCTTTTGAAACCCTTTCCTTTCTTTTCTTGTCTTTCTTTTATTCGACTTTGAATTTGATTTTCTAATTCTTTAATAAAATCTATATTGTTCGTTAAATCGATAACATATGGAGATATTAATTTTTCAATAAGACTTTTTTTTGACATACCCTCATTTACGATTATTTGTTTATCAAGACACATATTCACAAGTTCTTCCCTAGAATACTGACTATATTCATCAAAAGCTTTTTTTGTATCTCCTCTTACAGATAATGCTCTTCCTAATTGTTCAAAATAAACAATATCACTCTTAGTCTCTCTTCCCATAATTACACCATTTACATTCGGTGCATGAACTCCCTCATTATACTGATTAATACAAAACATCACTCTTAATTTATGACGAGCATCCTCACCATTCATAGTCACATCTTGATAAAAAGCATCTCGATTTTTCTTGCCAAGCTCTCCCATATTACTTGTTGTTTGATAAAACACAATATCTTCTAAAGGAACATATCTTAAAAACCATTTTCTTGCTTCTTCTTTTATTTCTTCAATATTACTTCCTACCGGACAAAAATAAATGATTTTATCTTCTTTTCCAACATACCTCTCTACCATATCTTCAATATCTAATGCTCTATCAATTCTTCTTTTGACATCTTGAAGAAGTTTTTCATATAATTCTTTCTCTTCTTTTGAACTATTTTTATTTTTTATTCTTTCTTCTAATGCTTTTAAAGTATTTTCTAATTTAGTATAAGCAGTTCGATAAGTAAGTGTTGGAAGCACTCCATCTAACATCGCATCGGGTATATCATATCGATGAACAATCTTATTAGAAAATAACTCTCCTCCATCAGGATTTGCCATATCTCTTTCATAGATAGTTCCTCTATCTCGAACGGTATAAGCACTCATACCCAAAATTTGTAATTCAGGATGAGTTTCAATCAAAGAATTAACTTTCTCTCCCCAAACAGGTGCCCCGATATGATGAAATTCATCTAACACCAGAATATCTACTGATAAAGACTCTAGCTCACTCCTACTTAAATTTACTAAACTTTGATAACTCATAAGTGTTAAATTAGCAAAATCTCTTTCATAATCATATCCATTTTCTTTAATGATTTCTAACACATGTTCAAGAATACTATTTGATGGAGCTAAAAACACAACCTTTTTATGAGGATTTTTTAAAGCTAAATTTACAGCTTGATAAGTTTTCCCTGTTCCTGTTGCTTGCACCACTCCAACAACTTTTTCTCCATTATCAAACGCTTCTTGCACTTTTTCATAAGACTCTTTATTATGTTCATACAAATGTAGTTCATTCTTCATCCAAATCACCTTCTTCTAACAAAGAAATATCGATAAATTCTTTTGAAGAAACATTTCTGAAAGTAAGCATTACTAAATCATCTTTATAAATAGAAGCATTTTCTTCTGTTTGATCTTCTATAATTTCAAAGATTCCTTCATCCGTTTTTACTTGAAAGCCTATTTTTTGGTCAACATCCAAACTAGGAATAAACACTTTAATAACTTTCCCTACTAATTTTTTCATCTGCCTCACTCCATTATCAAGTATACCAAAAAAAAGAAGAAAAATAAATATTTTCTTCACTAATAAGTTCACTTAAATAAACAACATCATAACCCTTATATTTAATTTCCTTTAAAAGCAACTTCACATCTTCTAACTTAGCATTATCACAAATTAAAATAATACACCCACTATTTAAGTGATTTTTAACATCAATATAATTAGTCGCACTAAGCTTTAAAGTTGGTTCTACCAAATAATTTTTATTTTTCAAACAAACCTCATAATTTCCATCATCTAAAACACAAATATGTTTATTTTCTTTATTAAGATTAAGCGTGTTTTCCAAAGAATCAAAAGCATCCGTCTCATTGTTAATAACTTCAAAATAACTATTCCTGTTATAACTTTCCAAGTTGGCCAATAAGTCTGCTTTATACTGATTATTTTTTAAATATTCACTAATATCATTTTCGCTACTTAAAATAAGACTAACTTGTTTTAATTTTGCATTTCCTTGTTTAATAATTTTATCTTTATGATCTTCTATAGATACTTCTGGAGTTACTTGATCATATACAAGATAATATTCATTAAACACATTTAACTCCTGCATTCCATAAAAAGATTCTCTTGCATTTACTTCTAACCCATTAATCCCTGGAATAATATAATCTCCTTGAATAACAGCATCAACAGAATCTACTTCATAATCCTCACAGAAAGTATGAATTTCTTCCATAAGAGGATTTTTATCCAGAACAATTAAAGCTATTTTTTCGGTATAATAAAAACTAAACACCATAATTAAGGCAAGTCCAAAATATTGATAATATTTTTTCAACAAAAATCACCTAAAAAATTATATGCTTTAATTTCTCTGTAAATGAAAAAAGCTAAACATTTTTTAGCCAATCTCTTTTTTAACTAATTCAGCACCTCTTTTAGGATCTTCCATCAAGATATCATAAACTAGTTTGTTCTTTTTTAATTCTTCTATAAAAATAATTTCTTCTTTTGTCAAAGATACATATTCTAAGGAAGAATCTTTATCACACGTCTTAACCAAATAATCAGCACCCAAAAGATAATCAGCAGACACGCCAAAAACATGAATCATTTCGATTACAGCTTCCAGTGTCGGGTTTCTTGTTTCTTTCTCATAGCAACAGATTGCAGATTTTCCAACCCCAATTAATTCTCCTAACTCTGTTTGTGTTAAACCTTTCTGTTTTCTAACCTCTCTTAGCCTATTTCCGTTTAACATTCCATCACCCTCGCTTCTCGAAAGAATTATACCTGTTCAAAACTTATAATTGTAATTTATTCACCTATGGTAAAAAATACTTACAAATTATCAATATTATTGAATAAAATAGACAATTTTTAACTATGAAAAAGTTTTTTTCTTTCAAATATCCAAACTCACTTTTAAATAAAATTTATTATACTACACATTTTTTTGCTTGTTTAGTGTTGTTTTTTTTCATATTTTTTGCTACAATGATAATAATTGGAGGGTATTAAAATGAACGAACGTGATACTTTTAATAACAATGTTGTAGATTTACCAAAATATCGAGTAGATAATTCGAGAGAAAGTGTATATCAAGAAGAACCACAAAAAGAAAATACAGTGGAGCAAAATAGTTATTCTGGTAATTTAAGCAAAACCAAAATAATCAACATTAATGACTTTATTTTTAGACAATATTTAGAATTTTACCCTGAACTACAAGGCTTAAGTTGCAAAGAAAATGTCTTATACTTAAAGGAAAACGGCGAGATTGTTGCAAGCGAAACTCTAACTTTTGACTTGCGTACCCTTCCGGGCGAAGCTTGGAATGTAAATGCCAAAACTTTTATGGAAATTATCAAAATTAACAAAAGTTGCAAAAAATTAGAAAGTTTTATGAATCTTTTAAATCAAAATGCCTTTACCCAATTTATTGTTAATAAAGATGCTTTAGATGCCGAAGTAACAGATTATATGAATCTTTATTTCAGCATCAAAGATTCCTTTCATTATCTAACAGAAGATAACAAAATATTAATTGGTAATATTGAAACATTGATTGCGACTCTGCCAAAAGAAGCACTATTAGGAACACTAGTTAATCAAAAACTAGATGAATACTTTGAAATAACGAAAAAAATTGGAGATTCCAAAGGAAAAGGAATGGTTCTAGAACTTAAAAATAAAAACGTTCCTGCTATCATTCCCGAAGAAGATGCACCAATGCGTTCCTCAAAAGCTGCCTTTATCAATATTGCAATTGTTTTATATGGTGTATTAAATATTGGAATTATTTTAGCAATTGCCCTAATGAAGTAGAAAATACTTCATTTTTTTTATAAAATATGATAAAATAATAACACCTGGGGTAGTAATGGTATCGACATAAATTACTACATAGGACGGCAAGTGGTTAGGCGCCTTAAGTCTAAAAATTAAAATTAAATGACAAGAGTGAAAACTCATTTGCTTCAAATGCTTATGCATTTGCCTAATTAATAAAATAGGAATAGCTTGCTTCTAATAGTTTTTCTTATAGGATTATTAGGGGTTCATAAATATAAGATATACTTATTTATTGGTTTAGGATAAATAAGTGAATAACTTCTAAACTTAGGATGATAAGCGGTTGGTCTTGAGCCAGTTATGATCCAAAATAAAAATCAAGCTAAACTTGTAGATGTTTTATGATAGGATTTATTGGACAGGAGTTCGACTCTCCTCTACTCCACCAAGATTGATGTTAAACACGAATAAGTGTTTTTTTATTGGAAAAATTGTGTTAAAATAAGAAAAAGGAAGATAAAAATGGAATTACAAAACTTAGAACAATTTTTTGATTATAATATAGAAATTAAAAAAATGATTGCAACATACCCTGATATCTATACCCAAGAAGATGCAATTGAATACGTCGATAAAATGTATAAAAAACTCCAAGATATGGAATACATGTTTACGAAAATATTAAAAATGCTAGGAAATGATGAGACACTCTTAAATTATTTAAAAAAGTTATTTACCCACTACGAAAAAGAATTATTAAATACTCATTATGATCCTAAAAAGCTAAAAGAATTTTATCAAAATTGCATATCAAATATGAACCCGAATTTAATACATAAAATAAATACCCAAATAAAAGGATATTATCTATTTAGCAATTATCAAAGTTGTTTTTTAGATTGCATTACAATTAATGAATTACTTCATGTTTTACACACATACATAGTAAACACCGAAAGTTTTTATGAAAGAATGCCTGTTATTGCCAAAAAAGAAGATGAAGCCGTAGGAACAATTACTCTGTATGGTCGTCCTAGTATTTTAGCAGAAACCATCTTTAACAGTTTAGACTTTAACATCAATAGTAGTATCATTGACATCTTATCTTTAAACAACAATCGCATTTTAATAATGGCCAGAGACCTAGGACATGCCCTAACAATCGAAATAGAAGCTACAAATAATTTAGCCCATGTAAGCTATTTTATTCCAAAAGTTTGTAATATTGATATGGTAAATAAACTAAAAGGAATCACACCTATTAAAGTAGACGAAAATACAAATTTAAAAGAATTATATGCCAAAGGAAGCTTTGAAGTACCCGTAAACGAATTAATACCCAACCTAACAGAATTTATGATGAATGTTCCTAAAGACGAGGATATGTTCTTAGAAGGCGGAACTTTAGCAAATAGAAGATAGGAGGCTTTATGAAAAAGATAAGTATTAAAATAACTACATTAAAAGATGCAACAAACGAATATAACGAAACCGTTTTAAATAGCGAACTAGAAAATTATCTTACAACATCTTGCATGCACACATTAAACAAAGAACGCATTATCTTAAATATCTATGGACTAGAAAACAAAGAAGAAGAAAAAGAAATCATAAATTTAATTCACAAACACTACGAAACAAAAGCAAAACAACTAAAAAAAATTGACAAATATGACGATTACTTTCGTTTTCTTTTACTAATTTTAGGAATTATTCTAATCATTATATCAGAACAATTAACTTCCTTTTTAAGTGAAATCTTCCTAATCGCCGGCTGGGTAGTTATTTGGGAAATGGTATATGATATTTTATTTACCGGAATAAAAAGAAAAAAAGACTTAAAAATCTATAAAAAATTAAGTCAGTGTGAAATTACTTTTTTTAAGTTTCAAGTCTAGATTAATAAACATAAATATGTTAGAATGATTATGATAAGGAGTATATATGAAAAATAATGAAGATTTATGTTTAATTGTCATGGACAATTGCCAAGAATTAGGATTAAAAGTAAACAAAGAAATTAAAAAAATCCGAAAAACAGATAATAATTATCTAATCCCTGCTGACATCACCCGATTTAATGATGGAGAAGGAAAAGTAACCATTTTAGAAACCATAAGAGGCAAAGACGTTTATATTTTAAGTGACACTCATAATTACAGTATTACTTATAATATGTATGGAATAAGTCATAACATGAGTCCAGATGAACATTTCCAAGACATTAAAAGAGTAATATCAGCGATTATGGGACATGCTAAAAGTATAAGAGTCGTAATGCCTTTTTTATATGCCTCTCGCCAACACCGTCGGAAATCAAGAGAATCTCTAGATTGTGCATTAGCTTTACAAGAATTAAAAAACTTAGGAATAAGTGGAATTGTTACTTTTGATGCTCACGACCCCAACGTTCAAAATGCCATACCTACCCTACCTTTTGATAACTTTTTTCCAACCAATGATATGTTAAAAATCTTTTTAAAAAAAGAAGAATTCAATCCAGAAAATACTTTAGTTATCAGTCCCGATACCGGTGCCATGGATCGAGCTCGTTTTCTAGCAGACATTTTGCGTGTTGATGTCGGTATGTTTTATAAAAGAAGAGATATATCAAAAGTAATAAATGGACATAATCCCATTGTTGCTCACGAATATTTAGGAAAAGACGTATCTGGAAAAAATATTATTATCGTTGATGATATGCTTGCTAGTGGTGGTTCTATGATTGACGTTGCAGAAGAATTAAAAAAAAGAGGTGCCACCAAAATATTTTTCTTTACAACTTTTGCCCTATTTACCGCTGGATACGAAAAATTTGATCAAGCTTATGAAAAAAAGACTTTTGATGCCATCTATGCTACCAACTTAACGTATATTCCTGAAGAAATATTAAAAAAGCCTTGGATGAATACCGCTGACTGTTCAGAATACTTAGCAAAAATCATTGATCACTTAAACAAAGGCTTATCTATTACAAGTTTAATCAAAGATAATTCAGCCATAACAAATTACAAAAAAGAAAAGAATTTATACCAATAAACTGTTTCTAATTTTTTTTAAATCCGTTCGACACGGTTCGACAAGATTTCATCTTTCTTTGTGCTATGATAGATATTAAACCAAAAAGAAAGAGAGGTGATGCGATTGAAAACAGAAATATTTTATCCTCTTACCGATGATTTATGTTTTAAGCATATTTTTAGTAAGGAAGAAGTATTAGAAGATTTCTTAAATTCTTTTTTGGAATTTATGAATCTAGAGAAAGTAACGTTAAAGGTAAAAGCAAATACCCAATATGAAATGATTGGAAAAAGTAGAAATAAAAAAGTATTCTATGGAGATATTCTTATCTTTACTAATTCAAACAAGATCTTTTCTCTTGAAATGTATCAAAAATTCCAAAAAGAAGAATTTAACAAAAGCGTATCTTACATAACAAGAATATTCTCAGGTCAACTAGAACGTGGCAAGAAATATTTAGATGCTAAGAAAGTAATAGGACTTAATTTTATAAATGAAAATTATCATGATAATAATGAGTTAGTAAATGATTATGGATTTATAAATAAAGTATCTTTAAGAAGCCTGGAAGATGAATGCTTAGAAATGTATTTAATACGACTTGATTTAGTAAAGAAAAAAGTATATAATGGTACTGAGGAAAGATTTATTAAATGGCTAAGATTCATTGGAGCAAAGGATGTGTTAGAAATGAGTAAAATAGCAGAGGGAGATGAAGTAATGGAACAAACATTAAAGTTTATGGA
>CALVQS010000044.1 GCA_944358165.1 uncultured Bacilli bacterium
TTCACGAATCTTTCATAAATACAGGTACTTATCAACATTTATTACATTTTTTTGCTTATACCCACAAAACTGTAACTAATTATGAATAATAAGTACAAGATTATGCCAATCACTAAAAGGCAAATACGTGATCTGGCCAAATTACGTACATTAATATTTTCATCTTCACCAAAGGAGAATATAAATATTAATATCCAACCGATAATTGGTATTGCAAAAACGATATCATATAAAATATATCCCCACATAGAAATTGGTTTATATTCTTCTGGAAGATTATCTTCATTTATATGATAATTTACAGGATTTTTCTCATATCCACAATTTGGACAAGTGTTAAATCCTTTTCTTAATTTTTCTCCACAATTCTCACAATACACTTTACTTACCTACTTTCCTATTTTATTCAATTCTAAATTCTACTGAAATATATTTTTTATCATCATCTGTTGTTGGTTTATCTGATTCCAAAATGATATCTTTTACTAATCTATATTCCCCTACTTCAAGACTACCATACATACAATTCCAATTTTGATTCATTTCTAAAACTCCATCATCATTCACATAATATGCTATAGAATTAAAAGCACAATTATTGCCTGTTTCTTCTAATTCACTCCAACTACCATTTTCTTTTTTATCAATTCTAAAACTCTCACCATAAATATAAGTACCTTTTTTGTTTATGTCATTTATGATAACCGTTGCTCCTTTATCTGTTAATTCTTTAATTTTCATGGATATTCCTTCCACTTCTGTTGGCTTAAAATTTTCATTCATACTCGTATTAGAATTACAACTGGTTAAAAGAAAAACAGAGATTAATAATAATATATAGGATTTTATTTTTTTCATTATCATCACCTAAATTTTACGTCTTCATTATATCATAGGCTTAAATTATTTCATAGTAATTTTTTTAAAAAATCCTTGCTTTTTAAATAAAGTCCCGTATACCGGTCATAATAAGTATTTAGAAAACGATTAATTTCATTTTTAACTTTATCACTTATCTTTAATTTACTTATACTTTTAATATCAACATAATAGTACATTCTTAGTAACTCAATTGTTTTTTTATCAACAATTAATTCATTTTGATAGCATTTAGAACAGATATATCCTCCTCTATCTCCATCAATAGTAATAATATTTACTTTAGTTCCACAAGACACACAAGAATCTAAGTTTAGTCCTACTCCTAAATCATCTAGATATTTTATTTCTAAAATATTTGATATGATTAATGGATCTAGACCTGATTCTATTTTTAAAATAGCATTTATATAATTATCATAAATATTATCTGTTGTTTGTTTTAAAACTTGAGTTGTTAATTCTGTAATATAGTTGATATAACTTAAAAGAGTTATATCATTTTTTATTTTACTTAAAGGGTTTATTATATCTACGCTTTTTAGAGTTGATAATTTATTTTCTTTATAATAAATATTAAATCTTCCATAAGTAAATTTAAGGGTTGTTGCCCGAAATGGACTTTTTAATTGCTTTGCCCCCTTACACATGATTGATATTACCCCTTCAGTTGTATAAACATGTATTATTTTTGATGTTTCTCCATAAGGAATTTCTCTTATAATCATTCCTTCTATTTCTTTCAACATATTCATCAATCCTAACAAAATTATTATATATCAAAAGAAAAAAAGATTAAAGAAAAACTTTAATCAATTAGCTATAAATAACTATTTTATAGTGATAAAATATACGGTTCTGAACTAGAACCAATTTCTGAAAAAATCTTGATATTAGATTTTAGATAGATAGATGGACGAACAACATCACTGTACGCGCCAACCAAGCCGCAGCTGTTAGAAGAATCAGGAGTTAAAGTCCATTGATAAGAACCTGTTTTAAGCCAATTATTACCTGCACAAGAGGTAGAACGATAACTACTTAAATTCGTTGTTCTAGCACAACTACTTGCTAGTACTGCATATCCATAATTACTTGGATACATAAGTCCTACTTTCCCACTCCATTCTGTTGACCTTTCGCTATATGTTTGTTCCCCTTTCATATCCTACATTGAATTAAGCTTTTAAATAAACTAGCTAATTATTATAATGTGTCATTAGATTACTTGCTTAAAATTACTGATGATCCAAATGTTACTATAGCTAATAAAGAACTTGATAAAAAAGTAGTTGGTGAGAATTTAAAAAAGATAAAAAAGATAACAAATTATATCAAGAAACTTTAGCATAAGAAATAGGAACTAGTCATTCTTTAATTAGTGAGTATGAAAGTGGTAAAAAATTAGTTTCCCTTACTTATGGTTATGCAATATGTATGAAGTACCACATTTCTTTAGATTGGCTTTATGGCAAAATAAAACACCCATAAAAAATGGATGTTTTATGCTTAGAAATGTATTTAATACGTCTTGTGAAAATTTCTTTTCACGAGAGCATTATAGCATATCTTCTGTTTTCTTTTTGTCGAACTGTGTCGAACGGCTTGAATTTCTTATATTTTGGTGTAAACTAACTGTAAATTAGTTTTATTTTTCGTTTCTTTCGATTTCTTTATATGCTAAATAATCTTCTATTTTTCCAGATTTTTGAAATTTCTTCCAAGCTTCTTTTTTATTCATGATAATCAACCTTTCTATTTTAATTATGGGCTATCATGAACAAATTTATTCATTAAAAATCTAAAAATCCTAATTCTTTTATGTATCGTTCTTTATCTTTCCAGTTTTTAATTGTTTTGACATATAGCTCTAAATATACTTTTTTACCGAGCATACTTTCTAGTTCTACTCTAGCTCTTGAACCAACTTCTTTTAGTCTTTCCCCTTTTTTGCCAATTACTATTTTTTTGATTGTATCTCGATCTACAATAATATCTACATGGATTTCAATTAAATCTTTTTTTTCTTCATAAAACACAGTATGACATGTAAGACTGTGAGGGATTTCCTCTACTGTTACATCAAATAGCTTTTCTCTTACAATTTCACTAATCATAAAGTATTTGCTGTTGCTCGTTTTTACTCCATCTGGGAAATATTTCACATCATCTTTTAAATATTTTTTGATGACTTCAATTAACCTACTTACGTTATCTTTGGTTAGCGCAGATACAGGAACAATTTCAGCGAATGGATATAAGTCTTTGTATTCATTAATATTATATAAAATATCTTCATCACTTATTTTATCGATTTTATTTAAAACTAGTATTACTGGAGAATCTGTTTTTCTTAATACCTCCATGATAAACTTGTCCCCTTTGCCAAGACCAGTTGATGCATCTACTACAAATAACAAACAGTCAATATCTTTTACTAAAGACATTGCTTGTTTATTGGTTATTTTTCCTAGTTTATTCATTGGTCTTATAATTCCTGGTGTATCCATGAAAACAATTTGATAATCATCTTCATTGTAAATTCCTTGAATAATATTTCTAGTTGTTCCTGCTACTTTAGAGGTAATTGCAACTTTTTCATTGATTAAGGTATTTAATAAAGTAGACTTTCCTACATTAGGTCGTCCAATTAAACTTACAAAACCACTCCTCATAAATACCTCCTAAAATAATTTATCAAATACATCTAAGAAATATGGGCCAAATACAAATAAACTTATCACCACTGATACAATGGACATCACAAAACTTGCTGCGGAACCACAATCTTTAGCAACTTTCGCTAGAGGATGAATTTCTGTTGTTGTTAAGTCTACTGCTGCTTCTATCGCTGTATTAATTAGTTCTAATGCTAAAATAATTCCTAAAGCAATAAAAATAATTGCCCATTCTGATAATTTAATTTGAAAAATAATGCCTAATATAACGGCTAGTAAAACTGCACAACCATGAATCCATAAACTTTGCTCATACCGGTAGGCATAAAATAATCCATCTAAAGAATATTTTATACTTTTAATAAAACGCATAGGCCCATATACTTTTACTTTTTCTCTTACAAATTTTTCTTTCTCATCTTTTGATTCCTGCTTCATTTAATATCAACTCCTGTAATCCAAACATAACTTTTTCGTCTTCTTCTTTCATATGATCATATCCTAATAAATGTAACATGCCATGAACAGTTAAAAAACTAAGTTCTCTTTTTATGCTATGTCCATAATATGTAGCTTGCTCTAACATTCTAGGAATGCATATATAAATATCTCCTAAAATACGAATATCATTATTGATATTATCACTCATATCTTCTAGGGCAAAGGATATTACATCTGTAACTTTATCAATTCCTCGATACTCTTTATTAATTCTCTTAATTTCTTTATCATCTACAAAAATAATACTAAAATAAGCATTTTTGATCTGTTCATGTTTTAAGAGAAGTTCTATTACATCATTTAGATAACGATAGTCAAAATCGACATTTACTAAATCATTAATTTCATAGGTATTTTTCATAAAATATTTACTCCCATTCGACTAAGTAAATATAATACCATAATTATTAAAATAATTAAACACAAAATGTTATAAATGATGTCTTTTGCGAAAATTCCTGGTAAATATTTTTTTATCGCATTTAATGCAACATAGATTAAGAAACCAATAATGGCTCCTAGAGAGTTTAAGATAATATCATCAACATCAAAACTACGGCCAATACATAATTGAACAAATTCTACAGTTGCTGATGATATTACACTTACAATTAAAATGGGTAAGATTTTTTTAGGTTTAATATAAGTTGATATTAAATAACCAAATGGAATAAAAATTACAATATTTCCTACCACATTCATTAAGAAAGCTTGAGAACCAATTTCATAACGGAATATTTCTGTAAATGGAACGAGGTTGTATCCTCTTACCGTATTTAGTTCTGCTCTCGTTAAGAGTTCATATAAAAGTAAAATATAGATGATAAATAATAAATTAGAAAATTCTTTGTAAAAGACTAATTTTTCATTACTACTTTTTATAGCAGCGATTCTGACAACTGCGAATATAACAAGAAAAATGGTCAACATAGGCCACATATTATCAATCGATTCCGTTAGTATCTCCATTATATTCTTCATCATTGGTATCACTCCTAGTCTCGTCAAAATACTCTTTTACACCAATTTGTTCTTTTACAGCGACGAACATATCTATATATATATTATTATTTTTTATCTCTTTTTGCAAGACTTTTTCGGAAATTATTTCTTCAAAATTGTCTAGTTTTAAGTCTAGCTTTTCATGAATTTGTTCGATTGCTTTTTTTAAAGCTTCTTCCTTAGTGTAACTTATTTTTTCTACTTCTACTTCATATTCTTTTTGAAGATAAATATCAAAGCCAAAAAAGCTAAATAAGAAAACATTCTCAACTCTTTTTTCGCCTTTTATTCTACTTTTTAATAAAACTGTTTCTTCACTATTCTTTTTAATCATAAAGTTATAACGCATTTTACCAGTATCCTTACTGCTACTTTCTTTGGTTGGCATGCTCGCACTTACATGATACCAAACCTCAGCATACACCATTCCCTCTGCACATACCGAATTTTTTACTTCTTCGTTTAATTTAATATTGCCATTTATGAGAATCTCGCCCTTTGTTACATAATCATTTATAGAAACTTCCGCTACCCCTTTTTTGGTCGTAATGCTTTTTACGATTCCCGATTTACTAGCAACAACATGACAGGTAGAATAATCTTTTTCATAATCATTTATAATTCTTTCTTCAACACGGACATTTATAATCATTCCTTCTACATCAATTTCTAACCATTCTATTTTATCTTGATATTCTTCTTTAATACTTTCGATAATTTCTTCGTATTCGTCATAACTTTTTTTAAAACTTAAACGGGTTACTCCTCTTTCTTTTAAAGCATCTGTAATTAACTGTCTTAACGTGCTATCTTCATGAATAACGTTAATGCTTACGATTAAATTTGATAAAATTAGAAAAACAATGGTTGCAAAAATAATCGCGGTTATAATTAAATTATTTTTCTTTAATTCCTGCTTTAACTTGTATATTCCCGTTTCATCGATTACTTCTATTTCATAACTTACTAAATACTTTTTTACTCTTTTTAAATCTTTTTCTAAAATTTGGAATTTTAAAGCATCCCTCTCGTATAAAACATTTTTTATATCTACATTTAAACGGTTTAGTTTTAATAAAAGGGTTGATTTTTTATTTGTTTTTATGCGTATTAAAAGGTAATGTTTCATCTTTTGAACCTCATCTCATTAATTTTTCCTTTTATTAATAGTTCGTGTTTATCCATATTTGAAATTGTTAAGTTTTCTCCTTCAATTATTAAATTAAATTCTTTTAACTTTAATTCAATTTTGGTATCACTTAAACTTACTAATTCTTCATAATAATAAATATGTAAACAGTTTTGGAATAAATCAATGAAATAGTCTTGATCATATAAAAAATTTTCGATGTTTTTTTTGATACGCATAATCTTCACCAGTAACATTTTATGCAATTAAACATTTAAAAAAAACCTAATTATATAGGTTTATTCTCTTCGATATTACTCTCCTTTGTTTTTTATCATCTGCTAGTTTCATGGCAATTTCTATGTAAGCACGTCTTGAGAAAACTTCGTAAATACTACAGAATTTATCTACTAAACACACAATTACACTTTCTTTATATTTTGGTGGTGTAAAGGTAAGTGGGAACATATGATGTGCAATAATATCTGCTTCAATTCTATTTACGTTGTAGTCTCTTCTGGCATTAAATAATGCAATGGCGGGATGAATACGACCATGCAATCCGACATCTTTGGTTGGTTTGTATTTGGCATGCCAATCATATAAGAAATAATCATGGAGGAGTGCTCCTCTAATTAGTTCTTTTTCATGTACTTTTAATTTTAAAAACTTACATAAGCGGTAAGAAAAATAAGCAACTGCAATACTATGAAGAAGACAACTTGTGTTGCCATGTTGAATATAGCGATTCATTTTTTGATACTTTTTCTTACTCATAATTTCTTCTAAATAACTTTTAAACACTAAGTCTTCTACTACCCTATTTTTTATTTTCATTATAATAACTCCTACAAAATCACTTAACAACATACTATTATAAAATGATAACTATGTCAAGCTTCTTTTACGAGATGCTTTTGTTTCTTCTTTTTCCATAAATGATGTCATCTCTTTTATTTTGCTTGCGGAAATAATATCATAATTCACTTCCGTAATATAATTTATTATGTTCATCCATCTATTAGAACCAAGTAAATACAAATCATTTATTAATTTCAAAGCTATTTTTTCATTTGTTAATACTTGTTTAAAAATTAATGGCAAATAATTTTCTTTTACACACATAATTAAAGATATAAGTGTATTTTCTTTATTATCATATAATACTTTATTAATTAGTAGTGGCGTTTCTTTACAATCGGTTGTACAAGCTAAAGTAAAAATAATATCTTTGTTGGTACTTAAAAAATAGTGATGAATTATAATTGATGTTTCTTCATCATCTAGCTTTTCCATTAAACTTTTTGTGGTATTAAAATCATTTAATAAAATAATGCTATCTTTTAGACTTTCATCTTTCTTTATCTTTTTTATTCCGGTATAAATTGCTAACAAATATCTTCCTTTTACATTGTTTGGTGCTTGTAAATTTAAAATTACATTTTTTAATTTGTTTAATTTTTCATCTGATTTACATATAGAATTGGCAATGCAAGAAATTTTTTTGCTTGTTGGATTTGTAGCGATTAATTTATTTAAAATACGATTCGTTGCTGATAATGAAGAGTTTTCTAGTAAATTAGCAAGAAAATGTGAATCATTCGATTCTAATATTTTGTCTTCCATTTTCTCATCATAAAAGCTATTTAAAACATGAATGTAAATTGATATTTCTGTTAATGGTGTTGCAAGAATATAATGCTTAATTTGGTTAATTTGCTCAGCGTACCTTTGTGGATCACTCGACATCATATTGGCTATACTATATAAGAATACCAGATTGCTAAAAAATAATGGTAAATATTTTTTTATGTATTTATCAGCGATGGCTTGTTTGATTTCTGTTTTTTCTTTTGACATGTCTAATAAAATTGTATTAAATAGTATAAAATCTTGTTTTACTGCTGCATAATCTAAGAGTGTTTCTATTTCTTTTTCATCTAAATATTTTAATGCATTTTCATTTTTAACAATAAGATTTTTTATTTTTTCAAAATCCTTTGTTAAAAAAAAAAAAATTTAATTCTAATTTTCATATCTAAACCTCCCCTGTTTTGGAAAAATAAAAAAGCTTTGAAAGCTTTTATTTAACTTTAAAAGTATCCTTTGTATTGTAATAATACTCGCATGCACTAATTACAGATAAAATCGTTGCAATAATAATTAAAGCATATCCTACATTAATACCAATTAATTCAAATGGTAAATTGTAGAACATCGTTAGTGCCATACCAATCATCATACACATTGTTTTGGCTTTTCCCATAAAAGATGCTGCGACTACTTTTCCCTTTTTGCCACTTGCCATTTTAAAGGAATCCACAAAGATATCACGAGTAATAATAATAACTGGTATAGCAACACTGATAAAACCATTGTAAGCTAGAATAATTAATAGACCATTTACTAATACTTTATCGGCGATGGCATCCATTACCTTACCAAAGTCGGTTACTAAGTTTCTACTTCTGGCAATGTGTCCATCTATAAAATCTGTTAAAGCTGCTAGGACAAATAATATGCCAGCGATTATATATTTTAAATCAACAATTATTTTACCAGCAACATTATACGTTGGAAAAGTAACTCCTAAAGTATCCCATGGAATCATTAACATAATTAATATGATGATGGCAGTTATAATTCTGCCAATTGTCAGTTTGTTTGGTAAATTCATAAATCCTCCTAAAATTTTACATAACCTATTTCACTTGTTGTATGATTATCGATTGTAATTTGTTTTACACTCCATACAATTGCAAGTATCACTAATAAGAATATCACGACATAGATGCCAACATAATATGCATTGTTATGCTTTCTTGGCTTTCTTGTATATGGACTTGATATTTTACTAGTTTCTTCTTTCGCATCTTTTTTGGCAATTTTTTCAATTTCTTTTACAGGTATTCTTGAAGTGTATTCAAACATATATTCATTAAATTCATCAATTAGTTTTTCACTATCTAAGCCTAAATATTTGGCATAACTACTAATATATTCCTTTAATTCAAATATATCTTTGAAGCACCCTATTTTTCCCTCTTCAATATTCATTAAAAAATTGGCATTGATGTTTAAGTCTGCACTTGCTTCTTCAATACTTACCCCTGATTGTTCTCGAGTCACTTTTAATGTGTTCCCTATACTATCCAAGGTATTTCTCACTCCTTTTTTAAAAATTTCAAATAATCATCTTCATAAGCCATGTTCTGTTACCCTATGGGTCGACAAATATTTATCTTCTAGTTAAAAACTAGACCCTTACTCCATTTTATTCTTTCGTAAGAGCTCTCCTACCAAATTTTGGATTTCTCACTCGTGGGGTTTACCGCGTTCCATTTCCATCGTTTCCGATTTGTACGTTACTATGGCACTTTCAAGGATACTTTTTCATGAGCAAAGCTTTTAGAAATTTCTCCTGCCGTTAGCATATGCTACCTTAGGTTATTTTTTCCCTAAGCACGAACACTACAGCCATCACAGGTCTGTGTGAGCAT
>CALVQS010000045.1 GCA_944358165.1 uncultured Bacilli bacterium
ACTCATGTTTACTTTTTAGCTATGGATGGTTCGTCCATAATTAATATGGTAAACACTCCCATTATCAATATTTTTTTGATTTTATACAACTCATTTTTCTACCCTCTAAAAATAAAAAGAGGACAATGCCTCTCAAAAAGTAGACTAACAAATCCCTCGCTTACGCTTCTTTATGCTACTTTGCTCAATGTACAAAAATTAAATTGACTTATAAGTTCCTCGTATTAACTTCACTATGCAATTTACGTTTAAGTACAATTTTATTTACTGTTTATACTTTAGCAATATATAAAAGTACTCATAATTTCTTCTGTCAATATACTTATATCACATTTAGCACACTTTTTCAAGCTTTTTTAAACATTTATTAAACAAAATACTTAGAAAAGGTTAAGTTTTTTTGCAAAGTTTCTGAACTTACTATATCATCAATAATCGTTTACAAGACCTAGAAAAATCTAAGCTTTTTTATATTTAATTTAAGAATCAATTTCTTTCGTATAAATACTGCTTTCTTTTTCAATCATACCACCATAAAAGTTTGGTACTTCCCCTTCAATCATCATAGAAGCAATTAAAGCATCATATTTTAATGTAACTTCTTCTACATGAAAAGGACTCATAATTTGCATTTTAAATTCAACATAAACAAACAATTCCACTAAAGCATTATTAAGTCCATAATCCGTTACTTTTGTTTTCAAATTAGTAAGTACGGACCCAATAAAATGAATTCGAACTGGTACTTTAGGTCCAAAATTATAAAAATACAAATTATCAAAACTATTACCAATAGGAACCATTAAAACCATACTACCAAGTTCATGAGAAAGTTCCGAATCCATATATGCAACCGATACATTTCCACAATTTAATTCATCAATAGAACTAGTAAGAATATTAGATACTTGATCTAAAACTTCATATGCTTGAGGCAAATCAAAATCAACATATAAAATCTCGCCTTGTTGATTTTTTTCAAGTACTAAAATATCTTCTAAATTCTGATTACTAAAAACATCTTGATTTAGCTTATCGGTAATAAAACGATAAGTAACTCTGGTAATTTCATTTTCCCCAATTTGTACCAATGAGTAATTAAGATTTTGTATAAATTGTACAACAAAAAAAATGGTAAGTGATAAAACGAAAAGAAACGTTATAAAAACAATTTTCGTTAATTTTTTACCATGTTTAAATCGTATACTCTTAAACCCATTTTTCATATTAAAGTATATGCACTAAAATAAGGAAAGATTTAAAAATTTATTTAAAAAGATAATAATTCCTGCGATAAAAATCAAACTTACAATGACTACAATAATATAGATAAGAGCTCTACTAGATCGAACTTCTTTCTTTAAATCATTAAAATCATCAAAATCACTTTGTGTAAACTGTAAAGTACTAGTCAAATCTTGAGTTTTATTTTCCATAATAGTAGGTTTAATCCTATCCGCTTCTTCTAAAGACATAATTGGTGAGGTTTCATTAACACTTTCTTCTTCCTCATGGACTCCAGAAACAACAACCGTATCTTCACTACCCTTTAAATCAGTAAGAATATCAAGAGGATCTAAATCATCCTTCTTAGTATTTTTAACTTCCAATTCTTTAGCAGTAATGGTATTAATTAAATCCATGAGTTCATTATTTTCTTGAGGTTCTTCTTCTTTTTCTTCCCCTTCAATATCCAAACTATTTAAAATATCATATTGAGTGTCTCTTAATTTCTTTAAACGTTCTTTTTCATAATCAACTTCTTTTTCACTTCGAGCTTTCTCTAAAATTGCATTAATATCATATTCTCTTGTTTCATCTAAATCTATATCTGGTTCTTCATAATGTTCATCAACCACAATACTTCTTCTTTTAGGTGTTTTATTATATTTGGTATCCAAAATCTTTTTAATTTTTTCAACATCAATATTTTTTGCATTATTATCAAGAACAGTCGCATTTGCTTCAATCTTATAATCATCTACTTCATAATCATTGATATTCTCATAAAGTTTTTCATTCTTCTGCTGTCTAAGTGCAATATTATTGTTTTCTTCATCATAATATTTTTCCATTCTTGTTTTCATATCGCCACAATCCTTCCTTATAATAATAACATATTTTTTTAAAGTTTTAAAGGCTTTATCTTTTCCTTTTCAAAAAGTTTTGATATAATGGAATAGATAAGGAGAAGAATTTATGAAAAAAATTATTGTAAACGACGAAGCATGCATTGGTTGCGGAGCATGTGTATCAATTGATCCAGAACATTTTGAATTTAATGATGAAGGATTAAGTCATGCAACAAACAATGAAAATCTAGAAAGTAATGACTTAGCAAGTGCTATCTCATCATGCCCAACTGGTGCTATTTCGATTGAAGAAGAGGAATAATCTTCTTTTTTTATGTTAAAAAAAAGATAGCAATCATACTATCTTAAACTATATAACTTCTTAACTTCTTTAATGGTAAGTTCCCGGTACTCTCCACTTTTCATCTTATCAATACTTAAAAAAGCAATTTTTATCCGTGACAAGCGAATAACAGGATGATGGATAGCATCAAATAATTTTTTAATAATATGATTTCTACCTTCGACAATCGTAACTTCTACCAAAGAAGTTTTTTTCTCGAAATCTTTATCACGAATTTTAAAATCTTGAATCACCGTTTTTCTACCATCAATCATAATCCCATTTTTAAGTCGATCAATATCATCTTTATTTAAAATTCCTTCAATTTTAGCAATATAAGTCTTTGGAATCTTATTAGTTGGATGCATAAGTAAATTGGCAAGTTCCCCATCATTTGTAAGCAAAATTAGTCCTGTTGTATCATAATCAAGTCGCCCTACCGGATAAATTCGTGCATCCGTATCAATATAATCAACAACGGTTGGTCTTTTTTTATCATCAGAAACACTAGAAATAACTCCTCTTGGTTTATTCAAAAGATAATATTTCTTTGCAGTATCTCTTTCAATCAATGCACCATTTACTTCAATTAAATCACTACCACTAACCTTTACTCCAAGTGTTTTTACAACTTCACCGTTGACACAAACTTTCCCTGCCAAAATAAGTTCTTCCGCTTTTCTTCTTGATGTGATACCAGCATCAGCAATGACTTTCTGTAATCTTTCCATACGCTTACCTCAAATATCCAAAGAGCATATAACACAAGAATGCTACTAACAAAATAAATACAATAGAACCATTAATTTGATCCGATTTCTTACTCTTTCCAGGAACACCCAAAGCCATTGTAAGAAGATATCCTCCTACTAATCCACCAATATGAGCAAAATTATCTATCCCAGGAAGCATAAATCCAATAAGCAAGTTTACGATAATAACAGGAATCACTTGCGTTCTAAGTACATTTCCTAAATACAAACGATAATGATATCCAAAATAAAGCAAAGAACCTAATAATCCAAAAATAGCACCAGAAGCTCCCGCTGATATAGTAGAATGTACCACAACCGATAATAAAGAACCTAACAATCCACTTCCCAAATAAACAATCAAAAATTTAAACTTTCCAAGCAAACTTTCTAATTGTCTACCAATAATATATAAGGAATACATATTAACGAGCAAATGAATAATTCCAATATGAAGAAAAGTAGATGTAATAAGTCTCCAAACTTCTCCTTCTTGAACTAAAACTCTAAAATTAGCACCAAACATTAGTAGTGTAAAAGTATCTTCACTTCCATTACCCCATATGTACATAGAAATAAATACAAGTACACATAAAAGAATTAAAATTGGTGTAACTATAATTTTTTTAGGTTCAAATATTTTCGTAAATACTTTATTATCTTCTACCGTTTTTGCATTAATATCATTCGTAACATTAACAATTAAATCAATACCCTCTTTATCTTTAATGAGCTTATTTTTAATATTCGGAAAAACTTTTACAATATTTTTATCCTTTAAAATCTCATTAATATCACTGAATTTCATGGAAGAAATATTTTTCTCTTCCTCATCCAAATGAACATTATCTCCAAGATTTAAAAAGATATTTAAAGTATTCATACTTAAAGATAAAGTCTTTTTCTTAATTTGTTCAACCACCTTTTTGGTTTTAAACAAATCAAACTTATATTGTTCATCATTATGAATATAATTAGAATTAATTCGAATAATACGATAAGGTCCATCTAAGTTTTCCAACCATATTTCATCTTTTACCCCCCGAACTACAATCGGTGTATAATTCTCTTCTGTAATAAAATAATGAACTAAACTCATAACAATCTCATCGTTTTTATTTAAAATATTAAAATGCATATATATTCACCTCGCTGTACTTTTATTTTATAACAAATCATATATTTAGTAAAGAGGTGGAGTCATGAGTTTGATATTTTACTTAACATTTATTTTGCTAATATTCATTGTTGTCTATTACTTTATCTATAAAGAAAATCTAAATCAAGATAACTTATTTTATATCTTAATAAATTTTATTTTTTTGATCATTCTACCTCTTTACTACTTTTATTTTGAAGACTCCCTTTATTCTTTAATCATCAGTTTTATGCTTTTTATAAGTGCCTTTTTATTAAATTTAAAAATAAAAGAAATATTTCATCAAGTAAAAATATTTCCTTTTATTTATTTTCTAATTACCAGTTTCATAGTAGGAAATATTTTAAATTTCTTCTTTTTCTAGTTCATCTAAAAAATCCCTAAAATACTTAGGCAGTGGCGAGATGAATTCCATTTCTTTTTTCGTAATTGGATGAATAAAATTCATTTTATAAGAATGCAAAAATTGTCCAAAACTAGTACATTTTCTTTTAGAATATACTGGATCATTATGAACAGGATAACCAATATAAGCCATATGAACACGAATTTGATGAGTCCGTCCTGTTTCAAGCATACATGATACCAAAGTATAATTATGGTATCTTTTTAATACTTTCATATGTGTAACAGCTACTTTTCCACTTGGAACAACGGCCATTTTCTCTCGATTTTTTTCATCTCTTCCAATCGGAGCATCAATCGTTGCACTACCATTTTTAAACACACCATCTAAAAGAGCAAGATATTCTCTTTTTACTCTCTTATGCTTAAAATCATCTGCTAAAATTTCATGAACTTGATTTGTTTTAGCAACCAAAAGAAGTCCACTCGTATCTTTATCAATCCGGTGAACAATTCCCGGCCTACCTTCTCCTCCTAAATTACTTAAATTTTTTGTATAATACATAAGCCCATTAACTAAAGTATTTTGATAATTACCACTACCTGGATGAACCACAAGCCCACTTGGTTTATTAATAACCATCAAATACTCATCTTCATAAACAATATCAAGATCCATTGGAACTGGCAAAATATCTTCATCAATCTTTAATTTTTCATCATAAACCCAAATTTCATCACCTAAACTTACTTTAAAACTAGCCTTAACTTCTTTATTATTTACTAAAACCAATTGATGATCAATTAATTTCTGAATAAATTCTCTAGAATAATCAGTTACACTTGCTAAATATTTATCAATTCGAACATTTTCTTCATCACTTACGAACTTTATCACGTTTATCTTCTCCTTTTATAACTGCAACAACGAGTAATATTACCCCTACCACAATAGCAACATCAGCAATATTAAAGATGGGATAATTATAACCAAATATTTTAAAATCTAAAAAATCTCGAACATATCCTAAAAAAACCCGATCTGCCAAATTAGAAAATATTCCTCCAAAAAGACTAGCAAAAGCAATATTATTACGAAGATTATTTTTAAAGCCAAACATAAATTTAATCAGTAAAATAATAGCTAATATACTTGCAATAATAAATAAATAACTATGTTCACTAAAAATACTCCATGCTCCTCCAGTATTATGAGCAACCGTTAAATAAAAGAAATTCTTAATAACAGTAACACTTTCATTTAAAGAAATAAAAATTTCTACAATACTTTTACTTAACTGATCAACAATTAAAATCAGTACTGCAATAATATAGGTTTTCTTATTCAAAGTTCATCACCTCTTTTAAGTATACCACAAAATTACAAATCCACCAAGATAACATCAGCACCAATCTTAACAATTTGTTTAATGGTAATATTTACTTCTGCATCACTCTTAAATAATCTTTTAAATAAATGCTTCATCATAACAGTAAAATAAAGAATTTGTCCACTCTCATTTACTTCGGCATCAACAATCGCTCCCAAATGTTTCCCATCATTCACATTAACAACCATTTTAGCTTGCAAATCACTTAAACGCATAACAATCCCCTATAAAAAAATATGAAAAGCAAAGAAAAAAAAGACTGACGAAACAGTCTTTAGGAAATTCTTCTTGCTCCAACAACAATATAACTACCCTTTTGATGAGGATAACAAGTTTGTAAAAAAATTGTTTCTTCATCACCAGTAAAAGTATAACCATCATAAAATAAAGCACGATTAATATAACTATTTAAATTATCTAAATAATCTTCTTGATTATCAAAAGATACATTTAAATAATCATAATTTGAAGAGTAAACCGTAACACCAAATATCTTATAAGTTTTTACTTCATTTTCAGTTATAAACTTTAATTCAGAATGTTCTAAAAAGTATTCTTCATCCAAATAATTTTTTAAGTGAGCAAAAGGTGTAGCATCACTATAAGACATATGTCCATATGCTAATAACTTCAAAGAATCATTCACATCTACCCGGTAATCCATAAATAAACTACCCTTATAATCTCTTTGCTTAAAAAGATTATAATTCAAATAATAGCTATTATTATCTGTTTGAGCAATAATTCCTTTAATTGGTGTATCACTAATAGAAATCGCTGCGATAATATCATCA
Source organism: uncultured Bacilli bacterium (assembly GCA_944358165.1). Taxonomy (GTDB): domain Bacteria; phylum Bacillota_I; class Bacilli_A; order RF39; family UBA660; genus Caccenecus. The sequence continues at coordinate 6,857 of CALVQS010000045.1, forward strand.
TTATAATATTGTTCACGTAAATTTAATATATAATTATCTTCTTTACTTTCATCGATTTCTACTTCTGTGTAGGCAAGTGGCTCATTTAAAATAAGTACTGGATGTGTAAATAATATAGTTAATGTAAATAGAAATAAAGCACTTACCATAAGTTTACTTACTAGTAACACCTTTTTCATAATCTAATTCCTTTTAAAACGAATTAATCCTAACAAACTTACAGATTGAACGAAAGCTGTTAAAGATACAATATCCGTATAATCTGCATTAGAGCTTTTTCCATCTAATGGATTAATAAAAGCATCCATAATACCAGTTTGAGGTGGTAATACTTCTTCAGGAACATCAGGTACAATTGGATCTTCTGGTAAATCTTCACCATCACCCATACCACTTGTAAACTCATAAATGTATGTTACTTCAATCGTACCATCAACATAAGTACCTGTTTTATTTCCTAAAACGGTTTTTAAAGTATATCCTTCAATTTCTAAAGCATCTGTTGTGTATTCGCTACCTACAGCTCCACTTGTAATAATATCATCTGCTAAAGGATTTCCATCTTCATCTACATAATGAGCAATAACATTACCGGCTTTTACCCATTTAGCATAAAGAGTTATTTCTTGTAAACCAGTAGTAGGATCATTTAAATCACTTAATACTTTTGTACTAGATGTAAATGGAATAACTAATAATTCATATAAAGCATCAAAATTTCCAGCCAGAGCATACTCTTTAGCAAGTTCCATATTTTCATAAGTAGGTATATACCAACCTAAAAATTTATATCCCTCTCTATAAGCATTTGGCATAACTTTTTCTGCTAAATTTAAACTATTTCCAAATACGGTTATATCATTTGTATAACGATCTGCATTTCCATTATTACTTTGATCAGTAACACTAGAACCATTAACAATCTCTCCAGCAGTACTTCCAGTATAATCTAATAAACCTTCTGTTGCATCATAATGAACGATTGATGCTGGTGTCCAAATATAAGCATTATTACTTTCAGATAGAATTAAATCTTCTCCTAATTCATTATATCTAAATTGATAAATATATTCTTTATCAGTATATGGATCATAATATGTAAAAGTATTAGTTCCATCACTATTTACTTCTACATTAATTTCTTGATTCAAATCAAAACGAATTAATTTTGTTCCATCAGTATTAACTGGAGCAGCATACTCTTCACCAACTAATGCTACACCATTAAGTACATAATTTGCACCATTGGTCATATCAAACAAATTACCTTGTAATGACCCACTAATAACATAAGTTCTTCCAACAGCGGTAGATGCTTTATCATTAAAAATATCCATAGCATTGGTAAACTCATCATTTTTATCCACAGTCATAATCATATCTTTATTAACATAAAGAATTGATGGAAGTGAATAACTGCCTCTATTATATAACGAATAGGTTCCACAAAAAATTGAACTTTCTGTAGCATTTACTGTACCACTTGCAACAATATCAGCCCAATAACCAGAATCACCTGGCTTAACAGCATATCCGTAGGTGTTTGTTCCAATACCATTTCCTAAAGCTGTAACAATAGAACCATCACTAATATTAGTAGTTCCTTCATAAATACCTTCATTACTAATTACAGTATGGAAACGTATTCCAGGTCCACCATTTTCTTTAGCAGTTAATTTAGAATTTACAATATTTGTACTATTCTCTCCTTTATTATACTTGCTTATATTTAATCCAATATAAGCATTTTTGCAAACTTCAATAACACTATCTGTCGCATCAAGAGATACATTACTAATACCATGAATACCATTACCATTACCAATTAATGTAGAAGAATTTAAAATTATAAATGAATTATTTATACCTAAACCACCATTATTATCAACATGCAATGTTGAGTTAGTTAAAGTAATTTCACTTAAACTATGACCAGTCATACCATTTGAAACATTATTAGAAAATGATATATCACTATTATTAGCAGTCAAATGATAATTACCAGTATTTTCTCCATCTTCAAATAATCCTACATAGCCATTATTATTACCGATTAATTCAGCATCATCTAACCTAATATTAATATGATTTGCAACACCTGAATTACTATCCCCAACGTAAATACCTGAACCATCATTATCACTTACATTTAAAGAACTATTTTTTTCTAATGTAATATAATGAGTAGCTCCTTTACCACGAGTATAGATTGCTGAACCTCTATTGCCTTCTGGACTAACAAAGTTTTCAACGTCACCCCATCCGTAGCCAACACCAGGATCACCAAAGTCATTATAAGAATCATAATAAGCCTTATCTTGATCATTTCCTGTAATATCACCTAAATTATAAGAATTTGTAACTACTACTTTTGCATTCTCAAGCAAAATCAAACTTGCTGATTCTGTTTGTGTTTTTGTGATATTGTTTCCAAGTCGAATACCATTATTATAGTTAGTTATAGTAAGAGTATTACCATTCGTATCAATATCAATTAATCCAGATTGAACTGCTAAAGCTGCAGTTGGATTAAATACAATATTTGCTTCTCCATCAAGTGTTGTATCACTATTTACAACAACATGAATTTTACCATTGTTTTTTGTTATTAATTGTAGCCTTTCATAATTGCCACTAAGGTTTACCGTAATTTGAGTGCCATCGGCAAGAATATATTTATGATA
>CALVQS010000046.1 GCA_944358165.1 uncultured Bacilli bacterium
TTAATAAGAAATTTGTTAGAAAAATTGTTTAATCGAAGAAATAATATAGATTTCGCGTAAGCGATTTGGTACAATTAAATTAGAAAGTTAGGTGGATTTATGGAATTAAATATTAGAGGAGATAAAATTACAGTTACAAAATCAATTAAAGATTATATAACTGAAAAGATGGAACGTTTGAATAAATACTTTGAAGGTTCTAAAAATATTAAGGCAAGTGTTATTATTCGGGTTCGAAATAATGAACAAATTATTGAAGTTACGGTGCCAACAAGTAAATTTACTTTAAGAGCAGAGGAAAAACATGTCGATTTATATGCAGCGATTGATTTAGTTATGGATAAACTTGAAAGACAAATTCGTAAAAATAAGACAAAATTAAATGATAAATATAAAAATATTATTCAATTTGATGTTTCTGTACAAGAGGATGAAGAAGAGGAAGAGGATTTAAAGATTGTTAAAAGAAAAAATATTACGACAAAACCAATGGATGAAGAAGAAGCAATTTTACAAATGGAACTTTTAAATCATGATTTCTTTGTCTTTAAAAATGTTGATGAAGAGTGTGTTTCTGTTATGTATAAAAGACGTGATGGAAATTATGGTATTATTAATGTAAAATAGGATATATAGGAGGTTTTGGGCATGGAATTTACAGAAGAACTTAGACTTTCTATCCTTTCTTTGTGGCATGAAGCACATGATAAAGACATGGATAGCTTTTGCAAACTTTTAAAAGAAAAGGCGGAAAAGTTAGGAATATCTTACAATGTATTATTACAACTTGTTTTTAATAAAGAATATTTGTTTTTTGAAGTTTTACCTAAGGTAGAGGAAATAGATAAAAAAGTTAGTGATTTGCAAAAACAAATAGATGAACTTAAATATCAAAAATGGCTTTTAGGTACAATGATATGTGAAGTGCATGGGCATACGATAAGCAATTATGAGGCTTTTGGAGCTGATTTGCAACATTGTGTTATATGTGGGGAAGATGTTAGACTTGATAATGCAAATGGATTTTTAAGAAAAAGAGATGAATTAAAAAGGGGATTTTATCCAAAAAAATAGATTAGAAAACTTTATCGATAAGATAGAGTTTTTTAGGCTTATGTGGGGTGAGGAGTTTGCAAATTAGCGTTATTATATTGGTTCATAATAATGAAACAACTATTAGAAAATGTTTAGAGTCTATCTTTGCTAATAAAATTCTTCCTTACGAAATTATTATTGTGGATAATTTATCAACTGATAATAGTATTTCTATTATTCAAAGTTTTTCCTATGAACATTTTAAAATTATTCATTCTAAGAAAAATCATATTGGTTATGCAAGAAATATTGGCTTAAAATATGCTAAAGGTAATTATGTTATGTTTATTGATGCGGATGATTATGTTGATGTTCATTTATTTGAGACATTGTCTTTGTATCAAGGTTATGATGTGATAAGGTTTGCTCCTGTTTTGGTAGATAAGGATTTATTTTTATATGATAATAAGTTTATTTATCCTTTAGAATGTAGTTTTAAGAATGGATATGAAGCTTTAAAAAAGTTTTCAGTGCCAGAGTTGCGTTATGGTGTTTTTTGGATTTATTGTTTTAAAAATCATGATTTGAAAATTAGGAATTTTAAGATATATGAAGATACTGTTAGTATTCCTGATATTATTAGTAAAGCTAAAAGTGTGATTTGCCTTGATTACTATGGGTATTATCATGTTATTAATGAACTTGGCTATACGCATCAGATTAGCAAAGAAGAAAAAGAGAAGTATTTTAAGAAGACCTGTAGATATTTAATTAAAAAGTATCATAATCATAAAGATATTCGATTGTATTATGAATATCATTGGAATCGAAAGAAAAAAGGGCATTTTAAAAAAACTGTAAATTACTGATTAAATATGGTATAATCTTGGTTATGGAAGGTGGATATTATGAGTTTTTTGAGAAAACTATTTGATACAGAATATAAAGAATTAAAAAGATTTGAAAAAATAGCAGATGAAATTGTGGCTTTAGATCAAGAATATTCAAAATTAAGTGATGAGGAATTAAAAGCAAAAACAGAAGAGTTTAAGAAAGAACTTGAAAATGGATGTGAACTTGATGATTTAATTGTTCCGGCTTTTGCAACTGCGCGTGAGGCTGCTTATCGTGTGATTGGTGAAAAACCATATTATGTGCAAATTCTTGGTGGACTTGCGCTTCATTTTGGCAATATTGCAGAAATGAAAACTGGTGAAGGTAAAACTTTAACAGAAACGATGCCAACATATCTTAATGCTTTAACAGGTAAGGGAGTTCATGTTGTAACGGTTAATGAATTCCTTGCAAAACGTGACTCTGAATGGATGGGTAATATTTATCGATTCCTAGGTTTAACGGTTGGACTTAACTTAAGAGAATTAGGCTTTAAAGAAAAACAAGATGCTTATAATTGTGATGTTACTTATTCAACTAATAATGAAATTGGTTTTGATTATTTAAGAGATAATATGGTTGTACAAAAAGAGAGAAGAGTACAACGGCCATTAAATTATTGCATTGTTGATGAAGTGGATTCTATTTTGATTGATGAAGCTCGTACTCCATTAATTATTTCTGGTGGAAGAATGCAATCTAATAGTTTGTATGTTGATGCCGACCGCGCTGTTAAAAAATTAATGGAAACTGATGATTTTGTGGTGGATGCAAAAACTAAAAGTGTTTCTTTAACAGAAGATGGAAGTAAAAAAGTTGAAAAAATGTTTAATTTAAAAAATTTATATGATCTTGATAATACGGCTTTAGTTCATCATTTGACGCAAGCTTTAAAAGCTAATTATGGTTTTAAAAAGGATATTGATTATGTTGTTCAAGATGATAAAGTTATTATTGTTGATCAATTTACAGGTCGACTAATGCCTGGTAGACAGTTTAGTGAAGGACTTCATCAAGCTTTGGAAGCAAAAGAGGGAGTTACTATTAATACCGAAACAAAAACCATGGCTACGATTACTTTCCAAAACTTATTTAGAATGTATAATAAGCTTTCTGGTATGACTGGTACAGCTAAGACGGAAGAAGAAGAATTTCGAAATATCTATAATATGTATGTTATTCAAATTCCTACGAATAAGCCCGTTATTCGTGAAGATTTAGCAGATTTGGTTTATGCAAATCAAAAAGCAAAATATAAAGCCATTATTAATACTGTAAAAGAAATTCATGAGACTGGTAGACCAATTCTTATTGGTACTATTAGTGTAGAAGCAAATGAATATTTGAGTAGTTTACTTAAAAAAGCAGGATTAAAACATGAAGTATTAAATGCTAAAAATCATGAAAGAGAAGCAGAAATTATTGCTAAAGCTGGTGAGAAGAATGCAATTACCTTAGCTACGAATATGGCTGGTCGTGGTACCGATATTAAACTTGGGGAAGGTGTTCGTGAATTAGGTGGACTTTGCGTTATTGGTACGGAACGTCATGAATCTCGTCGTATTGATAATCAGTTGCGTGGTCGTGCTGGTCGTCAAGGAGATCCTGGTATGAGTCAATTCTTTGTTTCTTTTGAAGATGATTTAATGAGAAGATTTGGTACCGATCGTATTAAATCTATGTTAGAGGGACTTGGTGTTGGTGATCAAGCGATTAGAAGTAAGGCATTAACTCGTTCGATTGAATCTGCTCAGAAAAAAGTTGAAGGTAATAACTATGATATTCGTAAAAGTCTACTTGATTATGATAATGTTTTAAATGAACAAAGAGAGATTATTTATTCAAGACGTAATGAAATACTTGATATGGATTCCATTCACGATCGTGTGTTAGAAACATTTAAAAATGTTATTCATGATGTTTGCGCAGGTCATATCGAACCGGAAGGTTATTTAACTGAAGCAGATAAAGATGATATTACGGAGTATGTTAATAATAATTATTTGAAGAAAAATAATTTGAAGTTTGTGGATATTAAAGATTTGAGTGATGAAGAAACTGAGAAGTATATTACGGATTTAGTTATTAAGGATTATGAAGATAAAATTAAAGATGTTCCGGTTAGTGATGATTTTGAAAAAGCCATTAGCTTAAGAGTAATTGATTCTAATTGGGTAGAACATATGAGTGCAATGGAACATTTAAAAGAAGGTATTGGTTTGCGTGGTTATGGACAAGTTAATCCGGTTCAAGCTTATACGATGGAAGGATTTGAATTATTTGAAGATTTACTTACGAGAATTGATAATCAAATTGCTACATTCCTTTTAAATGCTGAAATTAGACAAAATGTTACAAGAAAACAAACTTTAGAGGGAAAAGCAAATGATGGTAAAGAAAAAGAAAAAGCAACTCCTAAAAGAGTAAATAAAATTGGTAGAAATGATCCATGCCCATGTGGTTCGGGCAAGAAATATAAAAATTGTTGTGGGAAAAACGCATAAATAATAATGTTAGCAAAATAGATTTGCTGGCATTTTTTTTGGACAGAAAACAAATGCAGATAACTTTAAATATAATAAAGCAATTGATGAATGTTCGATTGTTAATTAACTAAAGAATGTATGAAAATGACTGACAAATTAATAGGAAATGAGAAAACATTCTCTTTTATAATGATGAAGAAGGAAATGTACAAATTGAAGTATTGTTTGAAAATGAAGATGTTTGGTTAAATACAGACGCATTAGCAAAACTTTTTAATATTGATAGAAGTGGTATCGTTAAGCATATTAATAATATTTATAAAGATGATGAATTAAGTAAAGCACATGTGCAAAAGTTGCACATGTGGGTAATGATGGTAGACAAACCTATAATACAAAATATTATAATCTTGATATGATTATTTCTATTGGATTTAGAGTAAATTCTAAAAAAGCAATTAAATTTAGAACTTGGTTAAAAATTGGATAAGAAGAATTAACGCCATTGATATTATCTTAAAAGATGTAAGATATAATATAGGAGCTTCTGCATGCTTAGTCATTGCTTTTGAATTTGTAAATTTTAATATTTGTCTATTCCTAATGGAATGCATCAATCTGATGAGTTGTATGTTCAAGATGGTAAAATTTATAAGATTTTTAATAGTACAGATTATATTGATGAGAAAAAAAGAAATATTGAGTTTTTGATTCAAAATCCAATTGCTCATACTCCTGTTATTTATGAACCCTTATATATTCAAAATCATTTTGCTGGCTTATTCCAAATGCTTGTACTTTTCGAAAAGCATTAACAAAAAATTTATCTTTAGAGCAAAAGATTCATGCGATACAAGATGTATTTCAAGCTTTAGGAGAATTACATGAAAAGAATATTTTTATTGGAGATATTCACTCTGATAATTTTATGATAGATTTAGAGGGTAATGGATATATTGTTGATCTAGAAAAATATATAATGCCTAGTTAATATTGCATTTGTTTAGAACAAATTTATAAAGAAGTTGTTTTGCCTTTAAATCAACCAGTTTTAAATGAATATTTTTTGGCACTTATGAATAAGGAAGATGTACCTTATTTTAGTGATTGTCTTGATTCTTTGCAAATTTCTATGGACAAAGGAAGAATAAATTGATTTTTCCTTTGTCTTATTTTATAATTATTGATATAAGTGGGTGAGATAAGTGGATATACGTAATAAATTACAAATCATGATTGATGATACTTTATTAGAAACAACATATAATAAAGAAAATAATACCATTTTTTTACCTAAAGATTATGATTTATCTTATTTATTAACTATTATAAAGAAATATTCTTTTCCAAGTTTAAAAATATTATCTACTCCTCTTATTACAAAAGAAGTATTAGAGGCTATTTCTAATAATCAACGTATATCATCTATTACTTTGGGGAGTTCTGATGATCCTTATACTTTAACAAGAGAAGTATTTGATCTTTTAAATGCTTCGGATAGTTTATTTAATATTGATACTAATTATGTAGTGGGTAATTATAATAGTAGGGAAATGGAATATTTATCTTTTTTTAGAAATAGTAAAGTTGGACAATATACTATTTCTGATTTATTTGTTTTGGATAGTTTTCATTTTTATCAACCTTTGAGCGAAGAGGAAATGCTTTATGTTTCTAAATATATGAAATCTTTTGTTAGTATTTATTTTGAATATGGAAATTATGATAATATCGTGTCTATCATTAAAATATTAGCTGGAAAAAATATTGTTTTTAATATTCGAGAATTTGAACACATAGAAGATTATTTTCAAGCTTTTGGAGAGTTACTTCATGATAAAGAAAAAATCTATGTAATGGAATCTATGAATTTAGATAAATATATTTATTTATCTTCTTATTTAGAAATGATGGTTAAGGATATTAAAGAAGCTAATTTAAGTTCTTTTGAAAAGTATTTGGCAGTATATGAGATTGTTACTCATTTTAAAAAATATTTAGATAATCCAGAAACTCCAAGTGATGCTAGAATATTGGAATATGTTTTATTTAATCATTATATTGTTTGTAAAGGGTTTAGTGAACTTTTTGTAGCGTTATTAGATAAAGTGGGAATTAAAGCATATGATGTTGATGTTGAATTTTATAAAGATAAAGAAGAAGTTACTTTAAGTGATTATGCAAGATTAACTAAAGAAGAAATTAAAGTTAAATTAGGAAATGTTTCCTATCACTCACGTGTTCTTGTTCATTTAGTGGATCCAAAATATCAAATTGATGGAATTTTTATGGCAGATCCTACTTGGGATAATGATTTAGAACATCATTACTTTAATCATGCTCTTATGCTTCCTCATGAAATGAATTTTGAAAAGGAAAAATTTTATGAAACAGATGTTAGTATTTTTGATGTTCAAAGTTCCGCCATGTTTTTGGAAAAAATAAATAAATTACCTAATGCTTTAAATTATTTTTTAGAAGTGTTAAAACAAATTGATTTTCATTATTATGAATATTTAAGAAAAAAATATGACTTTGATGTTCATGATTCAGGTTTTTTATTAGATGTTTATAACTATATTATTATGCACACAACTAAAGGAATATCGAAAGAGATTAAAGAAAATGCCTTAAGTAATTTGTTTCATTTTATAGATTCTGATTTAGATCCTAGTTATTTAGGGGAAATTTTTGATGAGAATATGAACCGAGATCAAGACTGTTTTAAGAAAGGGATGAGATAATGGAAAATAAAGATTTAGAATTTGAATTAAAGGAATTAGACGGTAAAGTAAAAGATTTAGGGAGGTTGCTTTGACACTGAAAAGTTGGAAGAAGAAAAAGAAAAATTAGAAAATGAAGTAAATCAAAGTGATTTTTGGAATGATGTTACCAGTGCTAATAAGACTTATCAACATTTAAAGTTAATTAATAAGAAATTAAAAAGTTATTATGATTTACATGATCAAATACAAATCTTATTAGAACTACTTGCTATGGGTGAAGAAGTATCTATGAGTGATGTTTTAAAAGTAAAAGAACAAGTAGAAGAACTTGAAGTTGATACTATGCTTAATGGGGAATATGATGATGCTAATTGTTATTTGGAAATTCATCCAGGAGCAGGGGGAACGGAATCTTGTGATTGGGCTAGTATGTTACTTAGAATGTATCAAAGATTTTTAGAAAAGAATCATTTTACTTATAAAATAATTGATTATCAAAGTGGGGATGAAGCTGGTATCAAAAGTGTTACTTTGTATATTGAGGGTGATTATGCTTATGGATATTTAAAAGTAGAAAACGGGGTTCACCGTTTGGTTCGAATTAGTCCTTTTGATTCTAATAAACGTCGTCATACTTCTTTTGCATCCGTTAGTGTTACACCAGAATTTGATACGAGCATTCATATTGATATCAAAGAAGAAGATTTGAAAATTGATGTTTATCATTCTAGTGGAGCAGGTGGTCAATCGGTTAATACTAGTAATTCGGCAGTAAGAATTACTCATTTACCAACGAAAACGGTTGTTACCTGTCAGACGGAACGCAGTCAACTTCGAAATAAAGAGATTGCTATGGAACTTTTAAAAAACAAACTTTATCAACAAGAGTTAAGAGAACAAGAGAAAAGAAAACAAGAGGTAACAGGTGTTGTTAGTAGTATTGATTTTGGTAGTCAAATTCGCAGTTATATTTTAGAGCCTTATAAATTAGTAAAAGATCATCGCTCTAAGTATGAAAGTACGGATCCTGATAAAGTACTTGATGGAGATATTATGCCATTTATTAAGAGTGTATTAAAACAAAAAGAATAATGGGATTTTCATTATTCTTTTTCTATATTTATCATCATTTTCTTTTCCTTACAATTTGGGCAAGTATAAGTATTATTACTATTTATTTTTTCTATATCTTCCAACAATTTTCCTATTTCTTTTGGGATACTAACATTTGATTTACAATGATTACAAATAAGCATATATTTCTTTTCTATTAATTCATTTTTATCTGGTAATAATTCGCTTATAGAAATATCTAGAGCATTTGCTATGTTATATAAAGTGTGAATGGAAAAAGATTGATAGGTATTTGATTCTATATTTGCTATGAAAGATAAAGAATAACTAGTAATGTTTGCCAGCTGTTCTTGGGTTATCTTTTTCTTTTTGCGCTCTTTTTTTACTAGTTTTCCAATTTCATTATAAATTATTTTATCATCCATAAATATCACTCAGAAATATATATATCATATTTCTTTGATGAAATTTGTCACTTCTTGTCGGGAGTTTATAAAATATAAAAAAATATTAATTGTTTTTTGAACAACTAGTATTTTTTTAATTTGAACTGCTGTTTCACGCTTTTATTTTCTAATCTATGTTTCATAATTGAATCCTTGTCTTTGCATGTATTGGTTTTAAAAAGCTATTTAATTTAACTCTTTTATTTCATTTATAGATAGTCCTGTATATTTCACAATTTGATTAATATCATATCCGTTTTGAAGCATTTTCTTAGCTGTTTCTTTTTTGCTTTCTGCGATTCCTTCAGTATACCCTTCAGCATAGCCTTCTTCTTTGGCATAATACTTAACATCATTGATTTTATCGTAAATATCTAAGATTTCTTCGTTATTTACGAAATCTCTCATAAACTTTACTACTTGTTCTATATTCTTATCTCCCTTCGCTATTTTACTCATTTCTACCATATCCTTTGCACTGATTAATTTTAACCATTTTATAAATCTTTTCTTATCCTCATTATATACATTATTCTTTACTAAGTCAATGTGAATTAAGTATAATTCTTTTAGAATTTTTAATTAATTATGTATGGTTCTATATAATTGTGTTAGAATTTAAAAACTAGATCCAAATAGATCTAGCTCAATTTATTTTAGTCTTTAAAACTGTTTATTTCTGATAAAGATAGTCCTGTATATTTCGCAATTTGATTGATATCAAGTCCATCTTCAAGCATTTTTTTAGCTGTTTCTTTTTTGTTTTCTGCGATTCCTTTAACATGACCTTCAGCAAGACCTTCAGCATGGCCTTCTTCTTT
>CALVQS010000047.1 GCA_944358165.1 uncultured Bacilli bacterium
TATCATAAACATCTCTGATTTCTTCATCATTTAGAAAATCTTCCATAAACTGTAGTGTTTGTTCCATTACTTCATCTTCTTCTGAAATTTTTTTCATTTCTAACACATCCTTTGCACTTATGAATCTTAGCCATCTAATAAATCTTTCTTCAGTATACAAATATTATTTTCTATTTCCGCGGATGAGTACGCTGGTAAACTTCTTTTAACCGGTCAGCACTAACATGAGTATAAATCTGGGTAGTACTTAAAGACTCATGCCCAAGCATCTCGCCAACACTTCTAATATCTGCTCCGGAGTCTAACAAATCCGTAGCAAAAGTATGTCTTAAAGTATGAGGAGTAACTCTACTTTTTATATTTTTATGCCGAGTATATCCTGCAACAATCTTCTCAACACTTCTAGTAGTAAGCCGGCCCGTTTTACTAACAAATAAATAATCACTTTGAATCCCATTTAAAATACGTGGTCTTACTTCTTTTAAATAAGTATCAAGAAGTTTTGGATCACAAGCTTTATAAAAAACAATTCGCTCTTTACTTCCTTTACCCATAACTTTAATAGTCGCTGAAGAAAAAGACATATCACTTAACTTTATATTACAAGCTTCACTAACTCTAAGACCAGTCGCATACAAAAACTGCACAATAAACTCATTTCGAAATTCTAAATCATTATTTGTTTTTTCTTCTTGAAAAAGTACTTCACTTTCACTTTTATTTAAAAAATTAGGCAGTTTCTTAACCACTTTTGGATTTTTAATATGGCTAAAAGGATTATCATCTAATGCTTTTATTTCTACTAAATAACGATAAAAACTACGAACAGCACTAAGATATAAAGAAGAAGTTTTACTCTCATAATTTTTATTTACCAAAAAAGACTTATATTGATTTGCTTGTTCTCGGTCAATCTTTAAAAAAGAATAATGAAAAGTATTTAAAAATTTTTGATATTCTCCCATTGCTTCTTTATATGTTTTAATCGTACGTTTAGAATAATTAAGCTCATAAGCTAAATATTCTAAAAAAGAATCTAAATAACTACTCATACAAATAAAAATACAACTTTCTTTGTACAAAATAAGAAAGATTTCCCATAATCTTTAAAAACTCTTCTTTACTAGACACATTTTTAAGTTTTTGAAGCAATTCATCCTCTATTTTATGATTTAAAAAATTCACTAATTTATTCAGAAACAATTTATCTCCATATCGTTCATCTAATAATTTCCACATATCATAATTATAATCTTTAGTCAAAGCTTCTAACTTTCTTGTATACTTATTTTCATAATAAATAACAACGAGAGGCATATCATCTCGAACCTCTAATAAATTTGCTTCCCGAATATCATCCATAATTTCTTTTTTCGTAAATGGTAAAGTAAGAGAATCTAATTCTTCTAAATTAGTCGTACTTTTCCCCTTAAAAATCTTTAAATCGAATAAATTAATTGGAAAATAATTTTTAGATCTTACTTCAATCGCTAAATAATATTTATTTTCCATACACATTCACTCCTAACATTAAAAGTATAACACTATAATTCAAAAATGAAAAGTTTTTTACGAAAAAACCTTGACTTTAAATATCAAGAATGTTATATTGTTAATGCAATCTTTTTGGACCTCTAGCTCAGTTGGTTAGAGCATCCGGCTCATAACCGGGCGGTCGTAGGTTCGAGTCCTACGAGGTCCACCATTCTTGCACGTGTGGCGGAATTGGTAGACGCACTAGACTTAGGATCTAGCGGTTAATTCCATGGGGGTTCGAGTCCCTTCACGTGCACCAATTAGTACTTTGAAAGCTCTTAAAATAAGGGCTTTTTTCATTTATTACTCCCAAAATTACTTCGACTTGAGCTTTAAATGATTATGTATTGTAAAAATATAAAGCAAAAAAATGATATTCCAACAGGTTAAGTTACAATATTTAAAGAAAGCTCTTTTGCCTGTTGCAGTTTGATAACGACTATTTCAAAAGAAAGAATTTTTTTACCAATAAATGAATATGATATTATAGGAAGAGTTAAATGTTCTAATGAAATTATGGATAAATTAGACGAAGAAATAAAGAACAGATTTACATTGACAAGGAACTCTAAATAATGTAAAATATACTTAACAAAGAGCTTATCGCTCCATTTGTTAATCAAAGGTCTATACGACCCAGTGAGGATAGTACTTAAATGCAAGTGCTATCCTTATTTTATTTTACAATATAATTTGCTAGATGATGCAGATAAGTATATAAAAGAACTAAAAAAACATAGAAAAAGAGCTAGTGCTATAACACCAACTTCACTGCTATAAACAGTACATAAATAAAAAATCCCACAATAAAATTTGCTTATTTTTTACTCATACTCCCCTTCTACTTAAAAAATGACGTTTTTTCCCTTTATGTTCTTCCTCTTGAACCGGATTATTTTTAAAAGCCTCTGTATGAGGCTCTATTAAACCAAGTTTTTTAGACTTTAAAGTTAATTCTTTTGCTTTCTTTTGCAAGGCACAATTTTTCAAGTTCAATTCATTTTTCATAAATCAACACCTCTAATTTCATTATATAAAAATCTCCTAATTTTTTCAGGAAAAACTTGAATACGAACTTGATATTATAAATCTTTTAAGATATAATACGTAGGAATTGGAGATGGCACAATGGAGCGATACCAAGAAATAGAAAGAAGCATTATCAAGAAATATCGTAAAGAAATATGGTGCAAGTTTACGAAAGCAGTAAGAGAATATGAACTAATTAAAGATCATGATAAAATTATGGTCTGTATTAGTGGTGGCAAAGATTCATTCTTAATGGCCAAATGTTTTCAAGAAATTAAAAAACATGGAAAAGTTGATTTTGATGCCCATTATGTAGTAATGAATCCTGGATACACCAAAAAACATTTAGATTTAATCAAAAAAAATGCGAAAACTCTAAATATTCCCATAGAAATATTTGAAAGTGATATTTTTGCATCTGTTGAAGTAATAAATCACAAAAGTCCTTGTTATATGTGTGCTAGAATGCGTCGTGGCCACTTATACAACAAAGCAAAAGAACTAGGTTGCAATAAAATTGCCTTAGGTCATCACTTTGATGATGTAATTGAAACAAATCTTCTATCGATGTTTTATGGAGCTGAAATAAAAACGATGATGCCAAAACTCCACAGCGAACACTTCTCTGGCCTAGAACTAATTAGACCTATGTATCTAATTAAAGAACAAGATATTATCGCCTGGAGCAAATACAATGAACTCACCTTTCTAAACTGTGCTTGTAAAATGACATTAGAAAGTACAATTGATGAAGAAAAAAGCAAAAGAAAAGAAATAAAAAATTTAATCAATCATTTAAGAAAAAGAAATCCCTATATTGATTACAATATCTTTAAAAGTATGGAAAATATCAATTTAAATCAAATACTAGGATATAAAGACGAAGATAAAAAATACTTTTTCTTAGATGATTATGATAAAAAGGAGAAATAAAATATGTATGTAAGTGGAACTCTAAAAAAGAAAACCATTAATTTTTACAAACCAAGTATTATAAATTTTAATGAAGAAGGATTGGAGCTTATTGATGCTCATTTAGGATATGATGGTGATCTTTCAATGTTACCATGGAACAAATCCTTAGAAGAAAAATTAATAAAAAGACAAGAAGAGTTAATTAGCAAAGGAAAAGAAAAAACAATTTATCGATCTTCTTTAAAGTTTAATAAAGCAAAATCCTATATAAATAAAATATTGCAGAAAATAACAAATACTTCTCGTAAATATTCTTATACCCTTTTTGAATGTTTCTATGAAATTGTAATGACCTCAAAAACAAAAGAAGAACTAATAACAAGAATTACAGAATTTGAAGATTTCATAAATTATTTAGAAACAAATGAAGTAAATCAAATTGATTTAGACATGCTAATCTCTTTATTTTTAAGAAAAAAATCTTATGACCTTGAAAGTTTAAAAAGAGCAAAAGAAGAGTCTTTTCATATTATAGAAGAGGATCTTCCAAGCACTTCCTTAGAAGAAATCACTTATTTAGGAGAATTTATATCGCCAAATAGAGTACCAATCATTGCTAGTACGATTTATGAAGAAATTGAATATTCTAAATTAGTATTACCAATCTACTTTATCATTTCGGATGAACAAACGGCTACCAAATTTTTAAGATTATGCAGAACTCCAGATTTAGATGAAGAAAAAGTAAAAAAGAATGCTCGAATATTAAGCATTCCTAATAACCTAGAAAACCTAATTAGATGAGTTTAACTCTTCTAATTTTTTTATAGCTTCTTCAAAGGTACCAACCCCAATAATCGTAATATCATAACCCTTTTCTTCAGCAACCTCCATTGCTTCTTCATAATTTTCTAGAGGACACATAAACAAATCAGCATCATTTTTTACAGCACCAATAAGTTTATACTTTACTCCCCCTATTTCGCCAACGTTACCATCAATATCAATCGTACCAGTTCCAACAATTTTCTTACCACCAGTAATATCTTCTGGTACAAGTTGATTATAAACGGAAAGGCTCATCATAAGTCCTCCACTAGAACCAGCTTCACTTGCCTTAGAAGTAATCGTAACTTCAGGATCTGTCTCATATTCATAAGTAGTAAGTAGACTTACTCCAATTTTAATACCATCATCTGTTTTATAAGTAATGGCCTTGCATTCTCTTGTTTTATCATCACGAAGCACTTCTAATAATACTTCTTCATTCTCATCCATCGCTTCTACAATACTCTTTAAATCTTCTAAAGAAGAAATCTCTTCGCCTGCTACGGCAACTATTTCATCACCAATTTCTAAATCGGTATCAGCTTCCGGTGCAATATAACTAACTTCATTAATCGTACCCGTAATTTCTATTATCTTACCAGCCTCTTTATAAGCATTAATAATCGCTGCATCCATTGATTGTTGCATATAAAGTTTTTCTCTTTCTAGCATTTCACTCATATTTTCTCCATCAGCTGTCAAATCTTCAGCTGGAACGATATCCCAATCAGGAATAATATAAGAAATAAGCAAGAAAGGAATGGAACCACGAACCATCGAAACATAAGCCATATTAAAAGAACCTTCTGTCTCATATCCATCTTCTACGGTAATTCGATCATTCAAATTAACTGCCCCACCAGGAGTATAAATAGAATAAGGAAGCTTAATGGCAAAGAGTAAAACTACAACAAGTAAAACAATTAATTCCTTATAGTTTTCTTTAATAAACTGTTTTATTTTCTCATATATTTTAGTAAACAATACGTATCACCTAATAAATTATATCAAATAAAGAGGGATATATGAAGGAAAAAATCGGAAACTTTACTTTTTGTTTATTCATCTTTTTTAGTATCATCTTTATTTTTACTAATAATAAAGAAGTAGCCCAAATAATAATAGATGCAGTAAATCTTTTTTTAAAGAAAGTATTTGTTTCCTTATTTCCAATGTTTATTATAAATGATTTGTTAATACAGCATAACATTCCCTACTACTTTTATTTAATTTTTAATAATAGTTTCAAAAAAATATTTAAAACCAGTGGAACTAGCGCTTATGTTTTTATTATGTCTCTAATTAGTGGTAGTCCTAGTAATGCCTATATAATAAAAGAACTTGCTACCAGTAACAAAATATCCATAGAAGAAGCAAATCATTTCTTAATGTTTACTTTCTTTTCCAATCCCTTATTCCTAATGATGATGTTAAGTACCATCTTCCCCCTAAACACAACGATAAAAATCATTATGATTCATTATATATCCAATATTTTAATCGGAATTCTAATGAGAAAAAAAGCTCCATCTATCAGCAAAGAAAATTTTCAAAAAGAAGAAAAAAATAAAACTTCCTCTTTAACAAAAAGTATTACCAAAAGCATAAGTACTCTTTTAATGATTTTAGGAACAGTTACTTTTTATATGCTTCTAATCTACATAATTACCTATCCATTTGCAAACAATTTACTTTTAAAAACCATTACTTCTGGTTTCTTAGAAATTACGAATGGCTTAAATAACCTAGCAAACTTAACAATTTTCCCCAAAATAAAAGAAATAATAGCAATTGCCATGATTTCTTTTGGAGGCCTAAGTATTCATACCCAAATAAAAGCCATTTTAGAAGATACCAAAATAAATTATAAATATTTCTTAAAAGGAAGAATCATGCATACCATAATTGGTATACTTCTAGTAATAATATTCTAACAAGTAGTATCATCAGGATAACTTGTAAACTCATTTTTAAGCCCTAAATAACTAAAAATGAGATCATCTCGACTGGTCGTATTAACGCCATCAATGAGTACCGGAATTGTAATGGTAATAAAATAATAATCTTCATCTAAATCGAAATACTTATATTCAGCACAAGAAGAATAAGTAGCATTTTTACTTTCTAAAGAATAAACTTCTTCTTGAAAAACAAGATGATCCTGATAAATTTCTAAAGTTTGTTCTTCATCCATTAAAAAGGTAAGAACCGTTTTATCATTTAAAGAATCAATTCTTAGTCCATTTAAACTACTATCTAAAAAACTTTCTTCCACATTTTTAATAATTTCCGTTCTTCTTATTTCATCATCACTAGCATAACTCGTATCATGATTAATAGTCTCTAGTGACATCATAACCCGAAGCAATAGAAGTAAAACAATAGAAATGAGTAAAATACTAATCAGTAACTCTAAAATCGTAAATCCCCTTTTATTCATCATGCATCACTCCAATACTCGCATAATGATAAGCATCTTCAATGTAAAACTCTCCAACTAACCAATAATCATAATCTTCTTTATTAGATAAACTAGATAGATAACGACGAAGACTAGTAGACATTCCATCATAATCTTTAAGCCCATAAGAAACCAAATATAAATGTTCTAAACTCATTTGCTCCATAAAAGATGAACAAGTAGAAATAGAAAAATCATCACAGGTAAGTTCGACGTGCTTTTTTGTATTAACTTCTTCTAATCCATATAGACTCAAATATTCTTTTAAATAATACATTTGATAAATATTCGATACATCATCATACAAAATATTTTCTTCTTTTTTTTCAATTAAACTCGTAAAAGTCCCGTAAAGTAGCATAAGCGAAACCGTAACGAACGTAATAACAATAATCGTTTCTAAAAGAGCAAATCCTCTTTTCATATACCCCACCTACACTTTATTTTTCTTTTTATGAAGTCGTTTATAATAAAAGATTCCTACAATTAAAACAAATAAAACAATCAAAACAATAAGTACAATATGAGAGAAATTATCAAAGATACCTAAAATAGATTCCCAATTATCTCCTACTTTAGCTCCAATAATCGTAAGTACGGAATTCCAAATAAGAGAACCTGCAATCGTATAAACTAAAAACTTAGGCATAGGCATTTCACTCATACCAGCTGGAATACTAATCAAACTACGCACAATAGGAATAAAACGACAAAAGAACACCGTTTTATTTCCTTTCGTATCAAACCAATGGTCAGCTTTTTCAATATCACTCGCTTTTAATCTTAAAACTTTCCCAATTTTACCAGACACAATCTTTTTAAGTCTTTCTTTATTTAAAATCTTACCAACAAAATATAAAACAATTGCCCCAAGTAAAGAACCTAAAGTAGCAGCAATAATAACTCCTACCACACTAAGTTTAGTAGAAGTAGTCATAAATCCTCCAAAAAGCAAAATAACTTCAGATGGAATTGGTGGAAATATATTTTCAAGTGCAATTAAGAAAAACACTCCAAAATAACCAAACTGATTCATAATTGAAATAACCATTTCTTGCATAAACATTACCTCTCCTAACAAGTATACCATAAATACAAATAATAACAAACAAAAAGATGTTGCATAAGTGTTAAGTACAAGACTTAAAACGTCAACATCAATTATTTAGGTTATCCCACCGGCTAATCTTGTATCCTAATGCTTTTTTAATTTAGCCTTAGCCAAATCATAAGTTTAAAAGGATATTGGGTGCACACCACGCGTGTTATTCACGTTGTTGTTATTGAGGTTGCCATTCGAATTCACATTGAACACATTCGCTTCATTCCAACTGCTATTAAAGTTATACGGAGACGAACGCTTGCCCAAGTACTTAGATTAACCAATTTCATTATATCAAAACTTTCTAATTTACGGAAGATCGAATAAATGATATAATAGAAAACAGGAAGTGATATTATGCGTTATAATGTAATTAAAGATGCCAAAAATATTATTAGTAAAAGTCCTTATATCGTAAGTAATCCAGCAAGCTATAAAAACAAATGGAACTTACTTTTTGAAAACAACAAGCCAATCCATTTAGAGCTCGGAACTGGCCGTGGCGAGTTTATTATTAATATGGCCAAGGCTTATCCAAACATAAATTTTATAGGTCTTGAGTTATATGATTCTCAACTAGTAAAAGCTGTAGAAAGATTAAGAGGACAAAACTTACCAAACTTAAAACTAATCAATGCAGATGCTAGAAATTTAGGAGATTTTTTTGGTAAAGAAATTGACACAATTTATCTTACTTTCTCAGAGCCATGGCCTAAAAAGCAAGATGAAAAGAAAAGATTTACCCATGAATCTTACTTAAAACTATATGACAAAATATTTAAAAAACACAAACATATTATTTTGAAAACCGATAACAAAGTTTTATTCCAATATTCTTTAGAAAGTTTATCAAATTATTGGTACACTTTTAAAACGGTAAGTCTTGATCTTTATCATGATGAAAGAAAAATCCCAAATATTATGACAGATTTTGAAAGAAACTATGACAAAACCGAAAAAAGACCAATTTACTATTTAGATGCAGTATTTGAAGATTAAGAGGTAATCCTCTTATTTTTTTATAAAAAAAAAGCATTTACTATGCTTCGTAAACGCTTACTTTCTTTTTATCTCTACCAAGTCTTTCAAAACGAACTACACCAGTTACTTTTGCAAATAAAGTGTGGTCCTTACCCATTCCAACATTTGCACCTGGATAAATCTTAGTTCCTCTTTGACGATATAAAATAGAACCTGCTGAAACGGTCTCACCATCTGCAGCTTTAGCACCTAATCTACGTCCTCTAGAATCTCTACCATTACGAGTAGAACCTTGAGCTTTAACGTGAGCAAATAATTGGATATTTAACTTCATAAAATTCATGGTCTAATCCTCCTTTA
>CALVQS010000048.1 GCA_944358165.1 uncultured Bacilli bacterium
TTCACGAATCTTTCATAAATACAGGTACTTATCAACATTTATTACATTTTTTTGCTTATACCCACAAAACTGTAACTTTGCGTATATTAAATAGTGGATATACTAATTGACATTTTCATAAAAATATAGTATATTTATATTGCACGGAGAAAACGTGTAAATGTTTTTCGCTTATAGATGGTGCGAATAATAAATGATTCTATCGCGAAATGTTGTCGCTTACAGGTGGCTTGCGACTAAAAAATGATCCTGATAGTAAATATTTTTGGAAAATTCATTTTTGTAATGAATTTTCTTTTTTTATCTCCTTTTTGTTGACGAACAAATGTATTTATGGTATAATGCTGTTGTTATGGGGGAAGTTATAATGGAAGTAAAAACTGGGTATTTATATCATATTATGGATGAGTATTTTGATTTGATTAATGATGAAAAATTAATGTTAAATCATGAAAAGGGGCATTCTCGGCCAACTTATTTTGCGATTAAAGATAGTAATATATTGTGGTTTATTCCAGTTAGTAGTAAGGTGAGTAAATATAAAAAAATTGTCAATTACAAAGTGAAAAAATATGGTGAATGTAAATCAATTATAATTGGTAGAATTATGGGAAAAGAAATGGTTATATTAGTTCAAAATGCTTTCCCTACTTTGGAAAAATATATTGATCATGAACATGTACTAAACGGCGTTCCGGTAAATGTTTCTACGTCTTTACAGGCAGAAATATTAGCTTGTTTTAAGAAGCTAATGCATATGAAAAGACATGGTGTCAATTTATTTTTTACAGATATAGATGGCATTAAAAAGAAAATATTGAAAGAAACGGAATAATTATTTATGACTGATGGGGTATAAATGCTTTCAATTGAGAAATGTTTGAAAACTTTATCTTAGTGATAGAGTTTTCTTTGGTTTTATGATAAAATTATATGCAGAGGTTAGATTATGAAGAAAAATTCGGAAAAAAATAATAAAACAATTTATTTATATGAAGCAATCTTTTTTGGTGTTTGCATATCGCTTTTTGTGTTTATGATCTTTAGGATTTGGTGGTGGTAAGATGAAAAAAGAGATAAAAGTACAAACTTTTTTAATTGTTATGGCTGTTTTAGTAATCCTAGAAATTGTTTTGCTTTTTATATTTAAGCCAGAATCTAATAATGAAAATTATAGTAGTTATTATTGTAGGGAAGCTGTTTGTAATGAAGATGCTAGTCTTTGTTATGCTTATGATTTAGATAGTGATGGGAATACGGTTGTTGTTTGGCGGGGTAGCTGTCAGAATGGAAATTAGTGGTAAGTATTGTTTTTTGATACAAAATCTGTTAGAATATAACATGTGCTTGTAGGTGATGTGATGCGCTATTTAGGACTTGATTTGGGTACAAAGACGCTTGGAGTTGCTATTAGTGATGCAACTGGTCTTATTGCTAGACCTTTTAAAGTAATTTCTTTTCCAAAAGAGGATTATGAATTTGCTTTAAAAGAACTTATGCCCATTTTAGAAGAATATAAAATTTCTAAGATTGCTTTAGGGCTTCCTAAAAATATGGATGGTAGCGAAGGATTTGCAAGTACAAGAAGTAAGAAATTCAAAGAAATGTTAGAAAGTGTTACTGATATTCCGGTTATCTTAGTTGATGAGAGGCTTACGACGGTACAGGCTGAAGCTATTTTGTTAGAAGCCGATGTTCGTAGAAAGAAAAGGAAACAAGTGATTGATGGGGTTGCGGCTGTACTTATTTTAGAGACTTTTATTAAAATGGAGGAAAATAAATGAATGAAGAAAAGAATCGTTATTTTACCGTAACGGACCAAAGTGGAAATACTGTTCAATATGAAATTTTATTTACGTTTGATTCAGATGAAACGAAAAAAAGTTATATCGTTTTTACCGATAATACGGAAGATGAAGATGGTAATATTGTTACTTATGCCGCAGTCTATGATAAAAATGGAGAGACATTAGAATTAAATGATATAGAGACAGATGAAGAATGGAATATTATAGAGAATTTACTTTCTAGTATTGAAGAGGCAAGCGAATAAGAGGATTGGTATGAAAAAGAAGTTAATCATTATTCTCGGGGGTATTTTCGTTGTTCTTGTTTTGCTAGTCGTTTTATATTTTTATGGTTTAACGGCTGTTTCAAAAAGTGATGAAGTTGTTTTATTTACAATTGAAGCTGGAGAAAGCAAAATGGATATTATTGATAAATTAGATCAAGAAGGGTTAATTAAAAGTAAGATTGCTTCCTATATTTATGTAGGATTACACCGGAATCTTAATTTACAGGCTGGAGAATATGAATTAAAAGAAAATATGAGTTTAAAAGAAATTTTAAATAAATTTCATGAAGGTGATATTGTAGAAGAAGATTATACTTTTACAATTACTTTTGTCGAAGGAAGAAGACTTGTTCGTTATGCTGAAGACATTGCCGAAGTAACTGGTAGTAGTACGGATGAAGTGTTAAATACTTTAAGTGATTCAGAATTTTTAGATGAACTTATTAGTGAGTACTGGTTTTTAAGTGATGATATTTTAAATGAAGAAATCTATTATCCGTTAGAAGGCTATTTATTTGCTAGTACTTATGAATTATATGATGGTTCCAGTATAAAAGATATTGTTGTACGGATGCTTGATGGTATGGATGCAGTATTAAGTGAATATAAAGATGATCTTTTAGCAAGTGATTACAGTATTCATGAACTTCTTACTTTGGCAAGTATTGTCGAAGTAGAGGGATCTACGAGTGATGACCGAGCTGGTGTTGCTGGTGTTTTTTACAATCGTTTAAAGGCTGGTTGGAGCTTGGGAAGTGATGCAACTACTTATTATGCAGCAGGAGTTGAATTTAGCGACAGAGATTTGTATGTAAGTGAAATTAATGATGTAAATGCTTATAATACAAGAACTGCAGTGATGGCTGGAAAACTTCCGGTTGGACCAATTTGTAGTCCAAGTAAAGAATCGATTGAAGCGGTACTTTATCCGGAAGAGCATGATTATTATTTCTTTGTTGCTGATAAAAATGGAAAAACTTATTTTACAAAGACAAATGCCGAACACAATGCAAAGATCGAGGAATTGCAAGCAAGTGGTTTATGGTATGAATATAATTAATTAAGAGGTGGATTATGAAAGAACTTATACTTGAAATGGAGGAATATGCCTCCCTTAAAAACATTCCTATTATAGAGAAAGATTCGATTGCTTTTATTATGAAGTATATTAAGAAAAATAATATTAAAAATATATTAGAAATTGGAAGTGCAATTGGTTATTCAACGATTTTAATGGCTAGTGTAGCTCAAGATGTTACTGTTACTACCATTGAAAGAGATGAAGCTCGTTATATGGAATGTTTAAAGAATGTTAAGAAATGTGGTTTTGAAAAGAAAATTAATGTGGTATTTCAAGATGCTTTAGAAGTTAATTTAACGGGTGTTAAATATGATATGATTTTTATTGATGCAGCAAAAGGACAATATACAAAGTTTTTTGAAAAGTTTAAATATTTCTTAAATGATGGAGGAGTTATTATTACTGATAACTTAAAATTTCATGGTTATGTAGGAAAATCTAGTGAAATTGAATCAAAAAATTTAAGAGGTCTTGCTGAAAAAATTGAAGCTTATATTGAATTTTTGAAGAATAATCAAGAATTTGAAACAAACTTCTATGATGTTGGTGATGGACTTTCTGTGAGTGTAAAGAAAAATGAATAATAATTATTTATTGCTTGTTACAAATCAAACGATTGTGCCTAAATTAAAGAAAGAAAGTAATATTACTTTCCTTTTTCCTATATCAAAATTTAGTGTTGGTTTTCCTACTTCTTTTTTAGTTGATGAAATAAAAGAAGAAGATTCTTTTATTTTTGTAAATCGTATCATGGATGCGGAATGTATTGAAGATTTTAAAGAATTTTTAAAGAAACTTCCAAGTAATATTAAAGGAATTGTATTTGATGATGTTGGAGTATTAGAAGTTTTAAATACGATTCCAAATAAACTTACCAAAATTTTATTTTTAAATCATTTTAATTGTAATTATTTAAGTATTAATGCCTATTTGGATTATGTAGATAGTGTGGTTGTTAGTACGGATATTACAGAAGGTGAAGTTGATGAGATTTTAAAGAAAGCTTCTAAACCTCTTGTTTTGTTTACTTTTGGCTATATTAATATTATGTATTCTAGAAGACTTTTACTTACTAATTACAATGAGCACTTTAATAGAAAGGTAGATCCTGTTAGCAAGCTTACCAATGATTTAGGTCAAGACTTTAAGATTGTTCAAAATGAATATGGTACGGTAATTTATACGGGTGAGCCTTTTAATGGACTGTCTTATCTTGGTAAAGAAAATGTAATGTATTACATGATTTCAACTTTATTTTTAACGGATGAGGAAGTTTTACGAATTATTCATGGTGAGGGTGATTTAGAACATGATTATCCATATCGCTATTTAAGTCAAGAAGAGACAATTGTAAGAATAAAGGAGAGAGAAAATGATTGAGTTATTAGCTCCTGCTGGGAATTTAGAACGTTTAAAAATTGCTTTATTATATGGAGCAGATGCGGTTTATATTGGAGGATATGAGTATTCTTTAAGAGCAAATGCAATTAATTTT
Source organism: uncultured Bacilli bacterium (assembly GCA_944358165.1). Classification (GTDB taxonomy): domain Bacteria; phylum Bacillota_I; class Bacilli_A; order RF39; family UBA660; genus Caccenecus. The sequence goes on from CALVQS010000048.1 coordinate 4,651, forward strand.
AGCCAAGATGAATTAAAGGAAGCGACTTCTTTTGCTCATGGTCTTCAAAAAAAAGTCTATGTTACAGTAAATATTGTTTTTCATAATAAAGATTTGGATGGCTTAAAAAAATATTTGGAAGAATTAGCAAGTATTGGAGTAGATGCTGTTATTGTAAGTGATCTTGCTGTTATTAAAACCATTCATGATAATAATATTCCTTTAGAAATTCATGTTTCGACACAAGCTAGTACTTTAAATTATGAAGCAGCTTTGTTTTATAAAAATTTGGGGGCTAAAAGAATTGTTTTAGCAAGAGAAGCTTCGAGAAGTGATATTAAAGAAATTAAAGAAAAAACGGGGCTTGATCTCGAATGCTTTATTCAGGGTGCTATGTGTACGAGTTTTAGTGGAAAATGTGTGTTATCCAATGTTGTAACCAATCGAGATTCAAATCGAGGTGGTTGTGCGCAAATTTGCCGTTGGACTTTTCAAATAAATGAGGAAGAAGATATTTTTAGCATGACACCAAAAGATCTTAATATGTCTCTTTATTTAAAAGATATGATGGATTTGGGTGTGAATTCTTTTAAAGTAGAGGGTAGAATGCGTTCGGTCTATTATATTGCAACCATTATTTATGAATATCGTAGTTTAATGGATAAAATTAAGAGTCATACTTTAACAAATCGGGACATACTATATTCTAACGATATTATTAATCGTTGTGCTAATAGGGAGTCTACTCCGCAATTTTATGATAAGTTTCCAACCCATAAGGAACAATATTTTTTAGGAAGAGAAGAAGTATCGAATCAGGACTTTTTAGGAATTGTACTTGATGTGGTTGATGGAATGGTTTTAGTGGAAGAACGAAACTATTTTAAGGCTGGAGATACCGTTGAATTTTTTGGGCCGGATATGGAAGCATTTACCTATCAAATCAAGGAAATTTATGATGAAAATAAAGAGAAAATAGAGGTAGCAAGACATCCTAGAATGCATGTTTATCTGCCTATTGATGGTGAGGTTAAAAAACTTGCAATGATGAGGTTAAAAGTATTTGACAAAAAGGATTATTTGTAGTATTCTTTTGTAGATGCAAAAAAATAGAATATATGAGGTGGAATAAAAAATGAAAAATGAAAATGTAGTAGTTCTTACTCCAGAGGGGTATTTGGAATTAGAAGCAGAGTTAAATGATTTAAAATTAAATAAAAGACAAGAAGTTATTAATACTCTTAAATATGCGCGTTCTTTAGGAGATTTATCAGAAAATGCCGATTATGATGCAGCGAGAAATGAACAAGCTCAACTTGAAGGTCGTATTAAAGAATTAGAGTATAAGCTAGAACATTGTGAGATTATTGATAATAAGGATAAAGATGTAGCAAATGTTGGTTCGACGATTGTTATTGAATATGAACCAGATGATACTGAAGAATATAAGATTGTTGGTTCTTTAGAGGCAGATCCTTTTAACAATAAGATTTCCAATGAGTCACCAATTGGTAAAGCTGTTATTGGACATAGAGCTGGTGAAGTAATTTCGGTTGAAAGTCCAAATGGTGCTTATCAAGTTACTTTAAAAAGTGTTAATTAGAAAGTAGTGTTTAAAAAATTATGGAAACGTTGCCTTATTCTTTAGACGAATTGTCTTCTTTGAATCGTTTGTATATTGAAGAACAAGCACTTGATATTACATTGAATCCGAGATTTTCTATTTTTCATTCAAAAGGAGATATGCACGTTATCATTGGTTATGAGGCCGATCATACCTTTTATAATAGTGATAGTAAGTTAATGTGCGGTATAGTAGAGTTAAAAAAAACTTGTATGAATGGAAAAAATGTATATTTAGAAAAATTAATACTTCCTTTTTCTAATAAAATTTTATATGCGAAATTTAGTGAAGAAGCAAATCGAGTGTTAGTGGTTTTTAAAAAGGATGAGGTAATTCAAAAGAGATGGCTCAAAATAGATGGGGATGTTTTAAAGGGTTCGTTTGATTTTATTTTAGATGATGAGTATCCTTTAATTATGCCTTTGGGTGAATATCATGGCCCTTATATAAGACATTTAATTCGAAAATAATTTGTGTTTTTTCTATGAATATGATATAATTGTTTCGACCCAAGAAAATATAATCCGCTGGTTGGTACTATGATTATAGGTTAATATAGATAGAGAGGATGTGGAAATATGGCTAATTTAGTTGATAAGATTAACGAACGTCATATTAGACGCGATGTTCCAGAATTCCGTGTTGGAGACACTGTACGTGTTGATGTATGGGTTAAAGAAGGAAAGAAAGAGAGAATCCAAGCTTTTGAAGGCTTAGTAGTAGCTAGAAAAGGTAGTGGCGTATCTGAGACTTTTTCAGTAAGAAAAAAATCAGGTGGAATTGGCGTAACTCGTATTTTTCCAGTTAATGCACCAACCATTGACAAGATTGTCGTTGTTCGTAAAGGTCTTGTTCGTCGTGCAAAGCTTAACTTTATTAAGAATATGCGTAAAGAATATCGTGTTAAAGAAAGAAACGATAGCGTTAAAGGAGAATAGCTCATTATTAAATGAGTTTTTCTTTTGGAAAAAAGATTGAAGAATTTGGCAAAACATGGTACTATAATTGATGTGTATATAGGAGGAAGAACATGAAACTTATAAGAAATTTGATTCCTTACATTATTATTATTGTAGTAGTGGTATTTGTACGAACATTCATTATTACTCCGGTAAAAGTAAATGGTAATTCGATGTATCCAACATTAGAAGGCAATGAGATAATGCTTTTAAATAAACTTGGCAGTGTTGAACGTTTTGATATTGTTGTTTTAGAAACCAATAAATATGAAGGAGATTTAATTAAAAGAGTGATTGGACTTCCTGGAGAAACGATTGAGATAAAAAATAATGAAATCTATATTAATGATGAGTTGTTAGATGATCCTTATGGATATGGCATTACTTATAATATTGATCCGGTTACTTTAGGGGATGATGAATATTTTGTTTTAGGAGATAATCGTATTATTTCTTTGGATAGTAGGAGTTTTGGGGCAATTCATAGAAGTGAAATTATGGGAACGACAAATTTTATAATGTATCCTTTTGGGAAAATTGGTAAAGTAGATTAGCTTGAATCTGCTTTTTATTTGGCTCTTATGATATAATTAGATTAGCAAGGAGGATCTTATGGAGAAATTTTTTTTGGAAATTCCTTCTTTTAATAGAAAAAAAGAAGCCTTGGAATATTTAGAAGAAAACGTGAGTTATGGTTCAGATTTGAATGGCTCTGGACATTTGGATGAATGTTTAGAGAAAACTAGTTATGAAGAATGGTTATGCGAATTAGAAAAAAGGCAAGATGAAGAATATGTAAAAAAAATACATTGTTGTCCGTCAAAAACTTTTTTTGTGGTTCGCAAAAATGATAATCGAATTGTTGGTATGGTTCATGTTCGATATCATATCTCAGAGGAATTATTAAAAAGTGGAGCGTCTCATATTGGCTATGGAATAAGACCAACAGAACGTGGAAAAGGATATGCTAAAATAGCACTTTATTTATCTTTGCTAGAAGAACAAAAATTAGGTGAAGAAGAAGTACTACTTGAATGTACTGTTAAGAATGTTCCTTCTAATAAAACAATCCAAGCTTTAAGAGGTGTTTTAGAAAAAACTGCTTTTGATTTTGGAGATGGAGAAATGACTAATTATTACTCGATTCAAGTAAATGATTCTATTAAAAAATATTTTAAACAATATAAACAAGTCCATTAATTTTTTGAATAAAAATGGTAAAGTGAACTCGATTGAATCTACTTTTTATTTGGCTCTTATGATATAATGTATAGTAAGTTATGGCATATTTTGATAATAAAAAATAAACCACGATTGGAGTGATTTATGTTGTGATTAACAATATTACAATAATATTTTAACAAAATATGCTATAACGATATTGTACCTAATCGATAAGCGATTAACAGTTCTTTAATAGTTTATTTTTTATATAAGAGGAAAGTATTATTTTCATTCCTTATCAATAGTAAAAACAGTGACATTTTAACTAAACTTACTATAAGGGGAAAGTAACTTTTCAAATTTATAAAATTTATTAAACATGAATTATATTATATATGAATTTTAAATAAAATCAATGTTTTAATAAGAAATTTGTTAGAAAAATTGTTTAATCGAAGAAATAATATAGATTTCGCGTAAGCGATTTGGTACAATT
>CALVQS010000049.1 GCA_944358165.1 uncultured Bacilli bacterium
TCTTTCACCCTTACTCGAATCATATTAATATTTAAATTTTTTGTTTCATCTAGTTTTTGAATTAAATCTTCAAAGCCTACATTTTCCTCTAAAAAAGCAGTATAGGTATCTAACAAACTATCTGTTTTTTCAATCATTTCCATTTCCTTTTTTTCTTGTTCTTCGGTATCATCTGGATATTTACTATCTAAATAATTTAGAAAATCTATTTTTTCTTCGGGACTTATTAAAGATTGCAAAATCTGTAAATTTAAAGCATCTTTTCGAATTCTATTTTTCTTTAAAACCTTTTTCGCTAGATTTAGCACTTCTACATCTTCTTCTTCTAAGAAAAACTCTTTGCATAATTGATTTTTCTTTATTCCATTATTTAAAAAAGCATAATACACGATTGTTAAAGATTCGAAACCTAATTTTTCATATACTTTCCATAAATTTGCTACGATTTGGTCTTTTAAAATAATTCTTTTACTTGTTACAATCTTTATAAATTCAAGTCTTCTATCAGCTGGTATATCTGAATTTGTTAAGATTTTATAATAAATTGAATGAAGAAAATTTGCTTCCGTGTTTTCTTTCATGCTTATATAGCTGAATATTTTGTATAATTCAATATATAAATTCTTTTCGATTTCACTTTCTATTACCGGTATATCTATATCTATTACACAAGTAATAATGGTGGCATAAGAGCTTGTTAAAATATAACCATATTGTTCATAACATTTTACGATTTTTTGAGCTTTTTCGTTTACATTTGCGATTTCTATATTCTGAGCTAACATATTTAATATATTTTGTTTTATAATGTTAAATATGTTTTCACGATTTTTTAAAGGTATCTTGGTGTTTAATAAATATTTAAAATACCAATTCATGTATAATAACTCCGAATTTAGAGTATCTTTGAATACTTGATTAAAAAATGCTAATTCTTTTATATTTTCAGATTCACTTTTTAAATAACGCAACCATTTAATATAGATGCTGTCTGTTACTGTATCTTTAGGAAGTTTCTTTATTTGCTCTAAAAGTAGTTTCCATTCTTCTTTCGAAAATTCTTCACTGCTAAAAAATGATTTTATTAAGGGATGATTTTGTAAAGCTTTAACAGTCTCCCAACTCACATTGCGCTTATAATAGCTTTTTTCCCAAATATCTAATAATGTTTCATCTTGAATATCGGGATCTTTTAATAATGTTTTTAAGTATGCTGTTTGCTTTTTATTTACTTCATCATTTTGTTCTAATATCGTTATTAATCTGCGTAAAGTGGTTTCACTTATATGGTTTTCTTTTGCAATCGTAATTATTTCTAATAGTTCTTTGTTTGTCATAAAACCCTCACCTTTTACATATATTACTATAATCCCTTTTGTTTGTCAAAAAGAAAAAGAGGTGAAGCCTCTTTAATAATATAAAAATCCGCCAAAGATAATTGCTAATAAAATGAATAACACAATTATTAAAAACGCACTACTTTGAAGTCCGCATCCTCCATTATTTGAAGAACACTTGTCTTTACAACATCCCATGGGACACCTCCTTAGATTTAAAAAAGACTAAATGAATGCTCCTACTATGATGACTAATAGGATAAATAATACTAAAATCATAGCAGCACTTAAGCCAGTGCCACATCCGCAGTTATTCATAAATCATTCCTCCTTTATTTGTCTTTTCACTTATATATTATGGTTAAAGAATAAATTGGTGCGGGATAAAATCCCAATATCCATTACTTTTCTTCTTCTTGTTTTGCTAAAAAATACGCATTTTTCTTGTAATTTTCTTATTTAATTGCTATAATTCTTGTTAGGAGGAATATAAATGAAGAAAAAAGTATTGATTTTAGGAGTTTGCTCATTACTTCTTTGTGGATGTGGAAAGATTCCAACATTATCCAACGGAGATGAAGCAGTTGTAACATTTAAAGATGGAGATATGATTAGCGCTAATGATTTTTATGAGGAAATTAAAAATAGTTATGGACTAGATACTTTGATTAATATGATTGATAAGTATGTATTTGAAAAAGAATTCCCTGATGAAATCGAAAATGCTGAAGCATACGGAGAGGCTTCTGTTGACCAATTAATTAGTTATACTGGTAGTGAAGAAGATGCACTTACTTATGTACAACAATATTATGGTTATCAAACATTAGATGCTTATAAAAATTTTGCTTATATCGGATATTTACAAAGTATTGCTATTGAACAATATGTAAAAGATAATATTACGGATGAAGAATTAGAAGAATATTATGAAAATGATGTTTATCCAGATATGACAATCTCTCATATTTTAATTACTCCAGATGTTACGGATGATATGAGTGAAGATGAACAAACAGAAGCAGAAGATGCAGCAAAAGCACAAATCGAAGATATTATTGCTGAGTTAAATGAAGCAAAAGAAAATGGCGAAGACATCGAAGAAGTATTTGCTAATTTAGCCGAAGAATATTCTGAAGATGACGATACCAAAGATGATGGTGGAAATTTAGGAGAAATTAATATTGGTGATTTGGATAGCAATTATGATGAATTAATTAAAGCTGCTAGTGAACTTGAAGATGGTGAGTATTCTACCGAAGTAATTACAACTGAGCTTGGATATCATGTTATTTTAAAAACGAAAACTGGTGAAAAAGCTAGTTATGATGATTCTGTTGATAGTATGAAAGATGCCATTGCTCAAGATAAGTTAAGTACTGATCAATCTTTAATGGTTGATGCTGTTCGTTATTATCGTGATTTGTATGAACTTGATATTATTGATAGCGAAATGGATAGTCAATATGGCGTTTATATGAATAATTTAATTAATACTTATGCTAGTACATCAAGTAATTAAATAAAATAAGGACTTCTTAGTGAGTCCTTTTTAAATACTGATCAATATCTATATTGTTATAACCCTTGGAATATAGATAAGCTTTTATTTTCATTTTTGTTGTGTATAAATCATATTTATTTATATATTTTTGATATAATTTGTTTACAATTTTGGATATTTCTTCATCATTATCTTCAATCGTTAATGTGCTTAAATAAGCGGTTATATCACTTTTGTTGAATCCTTTATTTATAAGCTCATAAGTTATTTTTTGAATGAATTCATTTGCACTTTTTTTGTTCACTTTTAATTTTTTATCAATGTATTTTTTGATTTTTTCTTGATATATTTGGGGATCGACTTTCTTTAATTCTTCCTCTATTTCTTTGGAAGAAAAGCCTAAATTCTCTAAATCTTTTAATATTTTATTTTCCCCTACTACATTTAATGTTAGTGCATCATGAATGTATGCTTCTATATACATTTTATGATTTAAATATCCTTCTTCTTCTAATCTTTTAATACCATAAGTTATTTCATTTGATTGGTAATTTTTCTTTTTTAAAAGCGCTCTTAATTCTTTTTCGGTTCGAAGTTTTGTACTCACTGCTTTTAGGCCATCATAATATGCTTTTAATAAATTATTTTCTTTTAAAATACTTTCCCAGTCTTGGTTTTTTATTTCTTTTTTTAATAATAACTCATGTCTAATAATAATATCATCATATAAGATGTATTCTTTTTCATCCGTTAAAATTTTGTATTCGTTTCCTTTGTATTTTTTATACTTTAATATTTTCATAATAGCTCCTTATCTATTTTAAGTATATCACAAAAACATATGTTTGGACAATACTTTAAAAAAATTTACTAGCTGTTTATTCTAGTAAATTCTCTTAAGAAATAATCATCTGTCATACCCGCGATATAATCAATTACGATTCTTTCGTCTGTGTTGTTCTTTCTATATTCCGGAACCATATTTTCTAGGTAAGAGTTAATAATTGGCGATGCTGGATTATTCGTTTTTAAATCATTCAAGTATGTATCAAATAATACTTCAAATTTATGGGCTAAATCTTCTTTTTCAGATTTTGTCATTGCTTTATTGTAAATATGCTCATAATTAAACTTCTTTAATTCGACAATAGCTTTAAATACTTCATCACTTAAACGAATATAATTTTTATTTAAGCTATTTTTAATAATATCTAAAATGCAAGTATTTACAATTTCTTTGGTGGTACTTCCTAAAACTTTAGTAATACTTTCGGGTATTTCTTCTCTTTTTAAAACTTTTAATCTTACAGCATCATCAATGTCCCTTCCTAGATATGCGATTAGGTCACTTACTCTTACAACACAGCCTTCTAAAGTCATAGGACGCATTCTTGCTAAAACATTTTTATCTTTATAACTTTCTTCATACTCTTTTAAAAAATCTTCTACCCTTTTTTCTTTGGGGTGGTACTCTCCTAAAGCAAACTCACCATTATGACACATGATGGCATCTAAAACTTGAACTGTAATATTCAGACCTTTTCCATAATTTTCTAAACACATTAAATTTCTTACACTTTCAATATTATGATTAAAATATCCTTCTTTGTGTTTTAAACTTAAATCATTTAAAATATATTCTCCTTGATGACCAAATGGAACATGGCCTAAGTCATGACCTAAAGCTGCGGCTTCAATTAAATCTTCGTTTAATCCTAAAGCTCTACCTATCGTTCTTGCAATTTTACTTACAAATTCCACATGAATCATACGTCTTGCAACATGGTCATGATTGGTATTTGAAAATACTTGCGTCTTATCTTGATAACGAATAAAAGCTAGAGAATAAATAATACGATCAATATCTCTAAAATAGGGAGTTCTAATGTCACTGTTTTGCTCCTTTAAATAAATTGCTTTGCTATCAAGGCAAGCATATGCGCTTAAATATTCATTGTGATTTTTCATGTTTAAATAGATTTCTTCTTTCATAATGTTTCCTTTCTAAAAAAGAGAAAAATAAATCCCCTAAAGGATTTATAATTCAAGATAATTTGATAAATTTAATTTTTCTAATACATTCATCAAATTTTCATATAATACATTCATCTCTTCGTCACTTAAATTTTCAACGTTTACACTATCAGATGGATCAATGCTTTCTAATTCTTCTTTTGATATGATTAGATCACCACTAATTGTGAAACTTTCTTCATTATTATAATAATCAATCATTTGATAAGTTAAAATGTAATCGCCACTAATAGAATTTTCGGTTATATCTAGATTACTTGTTTCTAAAGAAAGATTTATGTTTCCACTGTAATCATTCATGGCCATTTCTATTTTGCTACTACTCTTTTCATTAATCATTGTAAAGTTAAATATTTCTTCATCATATTCATTGTAGCTAATTTCTAATTCGTTATTTTCGTATTTTACAATAAAATTCGTATATTCATCACCAATCAACATATCAAATATATCGTCTTTATTTGTAAAACGAATCACATTGGTATCTTCCGTTCCTATATTTCCAGCGATTACTTTCGTTGTACCATTGGTATATAGATGAATATAAATATCTTCATAATCATCATAATTAATTTCACTTTTTAATCCTTCTTCTAATTCTTCGGTCGTTAAACCTGATACATTGCTTAATGAAGTCATTAGTTCTTCATTCTTAAGAATTTCTTCTCTTATGTAATTAATCGTTCTTTCCATATTTTCTTGATCTAACAAATAAGTAAACTTTTTCGCTTTGATTTTATCTTCATTTATGGTAATTTCTTCATCGGATAAAGAAAATTTATTTTTATCTAAAGAATTAATTAAAATCTTTTTCATATTCTTTAAAATAATATCTAAATCTTCGTATGTATAATTCCCCTCAACTGCTTCTAATTCACTAAAATCAAGATTCGACAAACCTAAATCTAAAACTTGATTATATAATTCATCACTTTTTAAATATGTATGATCATTTAAGAACAACATTAATAAATTGATAATTTGCTCATTGTCATTATGTAAGCCAAAAGATACATTTATTTGTTCCTTCTCTAAATCTAGACCAGTAGCTAACTCATATTCGTAATCACTTAAAACAGCTAGTTCTTCTACATTTGAATCAATCGTAAATCTAGAACTAATCATTACTGGCTCTTGTTGTAAATTGATGTCCATTGTATCTTTTAAATTTTCTTCTAAATAGTTATTTGCTAAATCATAGACTTCATTAATTACATTTTTATAAATACTTAAAGGATTCGATACTACTTTTTTATACCCAACAAAAAGACCTATTGCTATGGCAATTAAAATCAATATTAAAATTAGAACGATTTTTGTCTTTTTCTTTTTTGGCTTTGCCTCCACCTTTGTTTCCATGTTTTCATTATTCCTAATTTCTTCTTTCATACACACACCTCATTTATCTATATTTTAACAAAGATTTGCTCTTTTTACTATTCTTTATTTTCATTTTCTTGTAAACTGTCTTTATTTTTTTGACAATTAAGAGAAGAATTAAAACAAATAAGATCGTACTTATGATGATCATGATTAATAAAATCGTCATAATTACTTTTACATAATTGTTTGATTGGGTTTCTTCTTCCTTTAAAAGATTTTGATATTCTAATATTAAAGATTCAGCATTTTCTTGATTTACTTTATCTGTGTTCTTACTATAATTTAAAAAGTAAGCTTTCGTTTTGGAAGTTAAAGAATTCTCTTCTTGTTCATAGTACCTCATTAATTCTTCAATATAATCTGGTATTTCATATAGTGATGGAGCAAGAGGACTATTGGTTAGGGCTAGATTGTTTTCTTTTTCAAAAACATTTGCAACAGAATATAATAAATTTTCGCTATTTTTTAAGCTAAAGAATTCTAATCCGTAAGGAAATTCATTTATGTAGCCCATTGGTACCGTAAGAGACGGAAACCCGATGACACTACCTAAAAAACTTCCAGGTGCAGAGGCACTTTTACCACTGTTTAAAGTAAATATTTTATTTTTGGTTGTTGGATAAACAATTAAATCTAAATCAAAACTTGTAAATACATCTTTTATATGTTCTTCAAAAATGGCTTTTTTATCTAATACTTTATCTAAATCATAGGTCCATGCATCATTACAGCTTGATAAATAACCGGTTAAACTATAAATTTTACCACGAGAAGTAGCTAAATCTTGAAAGCTTCTTATTGTTCCCGTTGTTCCTTTAATGTACTTATTAAATCCGTCACAAAAGGAATCGCCCGTCATGGTTGTTGATGCTAAATTGTAGTAATAGCTATCAACTAATTCGTCAATATAGATAATTTCAGCACCGGCTTTTTCTAGTAAAGAGAGTTTGGAAGTAGCTAAATTATATATGTCTTCATCAGTTGGGCTATTTACACGAATACTGCTACTACTTCCTTTTAAATAGCTGTTAATTACACCTATTTTTATTCCTTTTAAATTCTCTAATTCTGGTTCATAATTTTGATCAAATTCATTAATAATACTTAATATAAGACTGTTATCTTCTACTGTTTTTGTCATAATTCCTACAGTATCTCTTAGAGTATCATATGGAATTACGCCATCTGTACTAATTAGGCCAATATTTGGTCTTAATCCAACTAAACCGGCTGCAGATGCTGGAAGTCGAACTGAAGAATTGGTATCGGTTCCTAGGGAGGCAGCTGCAAAAGATAAGGCTACACCAACAGAAGCACCTCCACTTGAGCCATACGGTGTATAACTTGTATTAAAAGCGTTTTTTACACTTCCATAGCTACTATTGGAGTTGCTAGCAGCAAAAGCAAATTCACTCATATTGGTACTTGCTAATATAATTGCTCCAGCCTCTTTTAATTTTTTTATTACTTTGGCATCTTCTATTGGCATATTATCACTTAAAGCACTTGCCCCAGCAGTTGTAGCAAGTCCCGCTACATCAATATTTGTTTTTACTATAACCGGAATACCATGTAAAGGGCTACGTATATTTCCTTCTTCTCTTTCTTTATCTAAAGCTTTTGCTTCTTCCAAAGCATTTTCATTAATTTGTCTAATTACATTAAAATCTTCATTATATGCTTCAATTCTTTCTAAATAAAGAGTTACTAATAATTCGCTTGTTAAATATCCTTTGTCTAAAGCATCACTTAAATTGGTGATACTCATACTTGTAATATCCACCACTGCTTTTGTACTTGCAAAAACATGTATTGGGAAAATTAATAATACAACAAACATTAATTTTACTAACTTCATAAAAACCTCAATCACTTCTATAACTATTATATACGATAATTCCTTTTAAGGAAATTAAAAAGCATTTATTTTGTGTCAAATTTTGTCGAACTTTTGTACTTGGCTTTTTGATATTATTTGTGCTATACTAGAATTGTTATCCATATTGGTAAGCGCCTGCTTTCATTTTTTATTAGTAGTATAACTACTGGATTTATTTTCAGGGGGTTTTACGAAAGTAGGTGGAAGTAAATGAGTGAAGAAGTAAAGTATTTATTCATTATAATAATAATGCTCATCTCTGTAATAAGAAATGAGCAGAATAAAAGACGCTAGGTAGCGTCTGCAAAAAACACGCAGGCGTTATCCAAATGGATAACACTTACATATTTATTATATAATAATTTTTTATAATTCACAAGAAAAACTTTACGTTAGAATATAATTATGGTTACAGTTTTGTGGCTGCATAACAAAAGAATGGGAATTGAAATTAAATTCTCATTTTTATATGATTACAGGATTTC
>CALVQS010000050.1 GCA_944358165.1 uncultured Bacilli bacterium
TCAATCTCCTCTCTTAAAAAAAAATAAATAAAAAGAATATGCATTCAACATATTCTAGTGTTTATAAGATACTAATTAAATTGATATAACCTCAAACTTATTTGATTTTAAAAGTTGTGTACTTTTGTGTGTCATAACATATACTCCATCACTGTTTTTTAAAATAATCTGTTCGTGATTGTTCGTTTGATTTACTAATGTAACTTTGTAAAAATCATCTTGCAAATAATTTGCTTCTAAGCTATAAGTAAATGTTTCTTCATTACTTAATATTTCCATGTTTCCTTTTAAAATATAAGATTTTGCATTTTCGACGTTTTTCGTAAATTTGGCAACTAAATCTTCTTCTGTTTCTTTACCACAACCTGTAATTAGTAACATTAACCCTAAGCTTAGCGCTATTAACTTTTTCATATAACACACCCTTCTCTAATTTAACTATATTGTACTTTTTATAAATTATGAATTAAATGTGTTAGTAATCTTTTCGTTATTCACATCTTTTTTGTATATTTTTATTTTTTTTATTCATAATAATAGCAAAGGGTGTGATTAAATGGAAACATTACAGAAAATAGCATTGATTTTTACCATTATTGGAGCAATTAACTGGGGACTTATTGGCTTCTTTGATTTTAACTTAGTTACTAGTTTATTCCAAGATTCAAGTGTAATTACAAGAATTATATATGCTATTGTAGGTGTTTGTGGAATTATTAATATTTTCTTATTATTTTCCCACATTGAAAGAGACCCTAAATAATTAGAGGTCTAGTTTCTTAAGTAAGTTCTTTGAATGGGCTACTTTTAAATATCCCATGTAACTTGCTTTTACATTCTCATAGTTTGGTGCGTTTATTTTCTTTAATTTACGCATCTTTTTTTTGATTCTTCTTTTCGTCTGGGAGTTTATTTTAATAATTAATCTTTTTCCTTTTAAAAAGAAATAATAGCCTAAAAAGCCAAAGCCATGTTTTAAATCATATATATTTGTTTTCTTGTTTAGTTCTAGTTTAAACTCTTTTAGTTTTTCTTCGATTTCTTTTTTGATCACTTTCAGTCGTTCTTTGTCATGATGAAATATGATAAAATCATCCATGTATCTTACATAGTATTTGCAATATAGTTTTTCCTTAATATAATGGTCTAAATCATTTAGAAAATAAATCGCTAAAAGTTGACTAGTCATGTTTCCTATCGGGAAGACCTTTTCCTTTCTCATATAAAGGAATCGATTTTAGTTCAGCAATTTTATTTGCTTTATCTAAAATGTTTAAGCCTTCTATTCTTTTTATTTCTGTATTCACGACTTTTTTGATTGATTCATTAACATATAAGTTATCAGTTGATTCAATAATATTTTTGACTAAGTTATAAATATCAGGATCTGTTATAAAACGTTTTACTTTTTCTAATATTAGTTCATGGTCGATACTATAAAAGTATTTTTTGATGTCACATTTTAAAACATACACTTTATCATAATTTAATTTTAATTTGTTAATATATTTTTTTACATAACGTATTCCTTCTTTGCTACCCATTCCTTTTCTTGTTGCTACATTTTGGGGAATTAAATGGGGTGTGATACCAGGATCTAGGACGTAATGACTTACAATATGATTGACTACTTTATCACTCATGATTTTGCTCATGATAATTCGATATTTTGGCTCATGAACTAAAAAACATTGTATCTACTGTGTTCATATTTCTTATATTTTAAAACATTTAAAATGCTGATGATATTGCTTGAGTAAAATAATTCAAATTTATGAAGCTTCCCGCGATTTTTAGTATTGGCACGTATTACTTTATACATTGCAATTACTTTATCAATATCAACTAGTTCTTCGTACTTAACTCCTTGTTTCATTTCGCACCAATCCATATGCTATTTTTCTGATTTCAATTATAAACATGGAAGTTGATTCAAATTTTTTCTTGCTGATAATTCTTTTTTCAAATGATGTTGCAATATAAAAATCTAACATGGATAATTTAATGATTAAATCTTTTAAAAATTTGATTTTTATTCTTTCTACATCATTAATACTATATGAGAAAATTAGTTCGATCATTTCATACATGTTTTTTTTCAATATTTTGTTTTAAAACCACTTCCGATTTTGGATAATTTACTAGTTTTTGTTGATAAAAGCAATTGTCTTTTTGGTATTATTTAAAAGGGCAAAATTAAAGTTCATCAACAAACTCCTTGATTAGCTCATAATTAGCTTCTTCTTTTTTTACTTTGATTTCTATCGCACTCATTAAATTTGCTAACATATTCGTTATTAATAAATTACTTTTTGCTTCTTTTAACTTTTCTTGGTAAGCATTGGCATTTTTTGATTCTAAAATATATGCATAGTCATCTATTACTTCAATTAAATTTACATTGTTTCTGTTTAAAACACTTTTTACTTTAGCTTTGGCATTTAGGGGAAACCCGATTTTGTTTTCTCTTATCTGGTAACCAAAAAAATAATTTAGTATGTATGTATCTTCCAAAAAAGTATAATAAAAATTGCCTGATTTTATAATTACTACATGATCTTTGTACATCTCTTTAAATTTTAGATATTTATCAATCGTTTTCATAATATTCCCTTTCTACTATACGTAGTTAAGATTATTACTGCTCATCATAACTAAGATAAATATTTGATATAAAAATATGCTTTATTTATCATACTTTCATATATTATAAATATATATTAGAAGTCGGATTTTGTCAATAAAAAGTTTACTTATAGCAAATATTCTTTGGGAACAAAATAATAAATTATTAGTATTATTAAGGATTAAAAAAGAACTTATTTACCAGTTCTTGTTTTCTCAATAAATTTTAGAGCATCTTCTTTGGTATCGGCGGTTGCTAAAAATAAGTTTTTGTGACAGAAGCGAGCTGTTTTAATGCCACTTACTTTTTGAAGAACTTCATCACGAAGTCCAGCCCATTCTTTTTTAAATGGTACTTTGGGAGTAAAATCTTTGTATTTTATTGGTACTGTATGAGCAGCATAACCTCCACGATTGGATGGATATACTACAAATTCTACATCTAACCCTAATTTAAATAGAGCATATTCGTAAGGAATGTATTCTTCTAAAATAAGAACCTTATCTTTTATTGTGGGTATTAATTTTTCTATTAAAGTTACTATCCTTACTTTACTTATTGCATCATTTAATACTTGAGTAAAGACGATATCTGCAAAAGATACGGCTTTTAAGAAGCACTCAGATTCCTCTTCTTCCTTACCAAACTTTGGTCGAAATAACTCTACTAGACTGGATAAAGTATAAATATTAAAAGGAGCATTTAAGTTGTATTCACCATTATCAAACGCATCAATCCCCGTTACTAATAATTCATCTAAAACATTAAATACTTTTTCGGGATATTCTACCTTTATTTTCTTTAAATATTCTAATCCATATTTTTGCCATAAAAGACCAAAGCCACAATAATGAATGCCATTTTTTCTTTTCTTGTCAAAATCGGTGCCATGATGATCAAATGCACCTAAACCAATATCATATGCAAGCTTTTTTCCATCATCTTGATATTCTTTTAAACGTATTAAAGTAATATCACCAAATAATCTTTCTAAAAACATTGTAGAAAATACATCATCAGCATGAAAATTTCCAGCATGGGTTACAAATGTTGCTTCTTCTAAATTGTTTGTTAATTTAATCATCGAATCAAGCCCTCTTCTCTTTCAGCGGTCATTTCATATACTTTGTCTAATACTACTTGAAAGACTTTTACATAATCAATATTTCTACTCGTGTTTAGCCCATCAATTTTATTTGGCTCATATTTGTTGTAAGTAAAAGTAGGATTTAGGGCATCATTTATGTACCAAACAATTTCGAAATGTTGCAACATTGATAAATAACCTAATAAATAATGAATAATGATACCTAAATCTTTTTCTTTATCCGTCTACTTTCCCACTAAATTCTTGGAATAAGGCTTCTATATCATGAGGCTGTTTCTTTTTTAAGCTTACTCTTAAATACTCTTTTATAGTATCAATTATTTCCTCTACTGGTATTTCTTCTATATTTGTATACTCCTTTTTTACTAAATGATAGTTCATAAAAAAATTAAAGTTCATCTATATCACCGTCATTTATTATATACGAAGTCATTATTTCTTTCAAGAAAAAACATTAGTCAGTGATTAACTAATGTTCTCAAAATGTAAGTATTAGGTTCATAGCCTAATGTAAATACTTATATAACTATTTTCTTAACCTTTACTCTTTCGAGACATTTTATATTTTATTCCTTTTACTATTTTTTCAATTTTTTCTTTATTTTTACCTCTGTTAGTCTTCTATATCTATTAATATATTAATTTCTTCTTTAGTAGGTAATTTGCTTTGAATTTCTTTATTTAATTGATCAAAAATTTTGTATTCACTAACTCCGACTGGTTTGTTTATATATTTTAAAGTATAATCAACTATTTTATTACTTTTATTTTGACATAATATTATTCCTATTGAAGGATCATCATTTGCATCTTTTACTTCTTCGTCTAAAACAGTAAGATAAAATCCCATTTTACTAGCAAATTCCGGTTTAAATTCAGCAGCTTTTAATTCTACAGCAATATAACATTTTAATTTAATATGATAAAACAATAAATCTATATAAAAATCTTTATTATCTACTGTTATTTTATATTGATTTCCAACAAAGGAAAAGCCACTTCCAAGTTCAAGCAAGATATTTTTTAATCTATCTAACATTTTGTTTTCTAATTCTTTTTCCTTATAATCTTCAGTTAATTCTATTAAATCAAATACATAGGGTTCTTTCATCATGTTGGTTGCAAGATCACTATTTTGCTTTAAAGTTAATTTAAAATTATTATGTTTTATTGCCTTTTCTTGTCTATCATAAAGATTGGTATCTATTTGGTAAACAAGTACACTATCAGACCAACCATCTTCTAAACATTTATTCATGTACCATTTGCGAATTTCTTTATCTTTTACTTTTTGCATTAATGTTATATTATGTTTCCATGGTAATTGTGCAACCAGTTGCACAAATTCTTCATTATCTTTATATTCATTATAAAAAGATTTCATATATTTTAAATTACGAACAGAAAATCCTTTTAAATTAGGAAAAGACATTTTTAATTCCATAGCAACATTATCTATAAATTTATTTCCCCAACTACTATTTTCTTCAAGCATTTTACCAATATTATAATAAAGGATAACTAGTTTTTTATTAGCATCAGTCATGATTTCTAATTGAGTTCTGGTAATTGCATTTTTTATGTTACTTGTTATCTCTTGAAATGATCTATCTAGCATAGTTTAAACCTCCTTTTAATAAATATTATACTACTTTTTAAGTATAAATTGTACTGTTTTAGATAGCAAATCTATTAACTTATTTTAATCAAAATTAACATTTTTTAAACTTTTTCCTATTAATTTAACAAAATTTAATTCATAACAACAAAAAGGAGCTAGCTTTCGCTCTCTTCAAGGAGTTTTGGTTGTAGGAAGCAGGTGGTTGTATGGAGTTTCGGTTAGTAGTAATACTACCATGTAAAAAGACATTAGTCATAATGATACGGCTAATGTCAACCCAAAGTAGGCATTAGATCGCACCCTAATGCTCCTACTAATTTAATTATAAGATATTTCTTTTATAAATTCAATCCTGTTTTTAATATTTTATCCTCTTTTGTAAACTAAAATTTGATCTGGTAATAAATAGATTGTTCTATTATATTTTAACATATTTTCTGGACTTGTTTTAAATGCTTCAGAAACCCCTGATAAAGTATCACCTTCTGCTGTAATGTAATAACTATAACCACTTTTCGGAATTAATAGCTCTTGGTTCGGATAAATGTATTCATCATCCTTAATTCCGTTGATTGCTGCTAGAAGTTTGGGATTAATGTTGTATTTTCTAGCAATCTCATAAAGATTATCTCCTTTTTCAATCGTGTAATATGTAAAATATGTATTATTTTCGTTCAAAATGCTCACTCCTCATCTATTTATAAGATATGATAAAAGCATAATTTGGTTAATCTACATAAATCATATTTTGATTATTAAAGTTCCATTCAAAGTAATTTAATAGTTTTTTGGTACCAGTAAGTGGTGAAAAAACATAAAGAGTATCCGTTTTTAAATAGAAGACTTGATGATCTTTTATGCGTATAATACTCGTTATGTCTGTATCAATTAAAGTTTTTATGTCTTTTCCTTGATATGTTAAATATAGGCTCTTATCTGTTAATTCATAGCTGTAATTTGAATCATATTGAAAAGTTTTATTTTGATTAATTAAAGTTTTTATACCAACATTTTCCCAAGTACCATTTTGATACATTTTGGGTTTTATTTTTTCTAAATCGCCATTTTTGACATTTAATTCATACATTTCTTCTTCTTTGTTATCAACAATATATAGTTTGTTTTTTTCATATCCAGGATAGTAACTGTCAAAGTAAATATCACGGTCTAAATCATATTCTTTTAAAGTTCCATTTTTTATGCTAATCCGATAAAATTTGTTGTATGTATATTCTTCATCATAATCAGGAATGATTAAGTAATCTTTGGTATATGTGATTAAATTTACATTGTATAATTCTTTATCAAATAGCTTTATTTCTTTTTCTTCATCTTGGTTAATATAGTAAAAGCCATTATAGTTCCACAAAAAGTAAGTATAATCACGATTATAAATGGAAATATCTTGATATGTATCATTTAATTCTTTTTCTTCTTTTAAATATTCTTCTGGTATTTGTTCTTTTAAACTTTCCTTAACATTTTTATAATATACTGCCTCATTATTTTCCATACATAAAGGAATAAATTCTAACGTATTTCCTTCAGGTATTAAACAAAAATCATCTCCATCTTCAATAACGGTAATCTCGTCAATAAAGGTACGGCTTCGTTTATAGTTTGATTCGTACAAATAATCTAATTCTAATTCATTATAAGTAAAAGTAAAGTAATAGTAATCATTTTCTTTATTAAAAGATTCTACTATTTCAATGTCATTTACAACATATTCTTTTGTATAATCCACTGACCTAAAAAAGAAAATAATGAAAATAAGAAATAAAGCAATGAAAGTTAATTGAAATATTTTTAGCTTTTTCATATAACTCCTTAGTTATTATTCATTGTTTGACCATATTTTTTCTTTTCTTCCATCATGAATTCGGAAATTTCTGTTTCGATTTCTCTTAAAGAATCTTTCGCTAAGTTGGTAATAACAACTTCTTCTTTAATGGTATCAATGGTTACTTTTCCCCAGATAAGTCCAGAATAAACTTGCATATCGTTATATAAATCGGGAGTAATGCTACTTAAAAAATAGCCCCATACGACTCTTTTTTGACCAATTAAAATTCTTTTGTTGGTAATCGCAATAACAGCCGTAGAAGTAACATCATACCACTTATCATTTTTTTGACCAGCAAAAGCATATTGAACGGTTTCGCCGGGGTTTAAGTGCTCCTCTATTACGGCACTATGTTTTTTTAATCTCCACCAAGTTACTCCTCCAGGAAATTTCTTTTTATATAATTTTACATGATTGTATACTTGTCCCATTTTTAATCACCACACTTTTATTTTATAATAAAAATCTATTCTTGACAAGGATTTTTGGGCAAAAGAAAAAGCACACATAGTGCTTAATCAATATTTATTACTTTTTTAGATACGTTTTCATCTTTTTTAGGAGCAATAATTCTTAGAGTACCATCTTTGAATTCAGCTTTCATTTTATCTTCTTCAATGTCACCTAGATAGAAGGAACGAGATACTTTGCCATAGAATCTTTCACGTCTAATATATTTCTTATCTTCTTTTTCTTCTTTCTCGTCTTTCTTTTCAGCACTAATTGTTAGTGTTCCTTTGTTGAATTCAATGTTGATATCATCTTTTGTGAATCCAGGCATATCTAATTCTAAATTGTAATTTCCATCTGCCTCATAAATATCACATTTCATTTTTGGAGTATCGCTATCTAAAAAGCTGTCAA
>CALVQS010000051.1 GCA_944358165.1 uncultured Bacilli bacterium
TTATTGATGATTATAAAAATGTTCGTAAAAATATGAATGTTTTAAGAATTAAAAATTTTACAGATGATGATTTTAAAGAGCTTGGTATCACTTTTAGTAAAATTGCAAAAGAACATAATATGACTGTACAGACTTGCGGGGAGTATAATACTTTAGAGGAATATGGTTTTTTGGTAGATGATTGTGTATCTAGAAGTCTTGTTTATCAAATAACAGGGAAGAAGTATCCGGTATGGAAAGAGAGGGGTAATTCCTATTGCCATTGTGCTAAAATGGTTGATATTGGTGAATATAATACTTGCAATCATTTATGTAAATATTGCTATGCTAATTTTGATGAGTTACAGATAAAAGAACGCATAAAAAAACATCATCCAGATTCTACTTTATTAATTGGATATTTAGAAGAGGATGATGAGATAAAAGTAAGACATAGTTAAATATTATTTGATAAAAATAATGATTAGTAATTCTGTTAATAAATTTTGGGTTTCTTTGTCTAATTTTTGAAATTCTTTTATGAGTTTAAAAATTTCTTTCAATTTAATTTCTTTGGTATCTTTGATGTTTATTTTTTTGAATATATTAAAAAGGTTTGTAACTAGATTGACTCTTTCATTTGTTTTCATTTCTTCTAGTTTTTTTGTTAGTTTCTTTTGAAGATTTTTGCTTCTTTTACTTTGGTTATCCCTTATTAAAGCATTATTTTTACATTGCCAGTTGAAAGCATCGTGTTGAAAAATATTTAAGCCTTTTGATTTTACAACAATATAATCAGGAGTATTATATAGAAGCATGCCAATAATACTTTCTTTGGGTACAAACATTTTTATTTTGGATTCTATTTTTTTATAGGCTTTTGATTCGATTTCTTTTTTTAAAAAACCAGGTCCATCAAAATTGGTTATTTCTTTTATTTTTCTTTTGATAAAAAATCGTGCATTCATAGCAGCACAAATACTTAAGTTACCACCTTTGGAGTGTCCACCAATTCTAATGTTTTTATCTAGTAGACTAGTTGCTTTATTTAAATAAATGGAAGCATATTTTTGGCTAGCTCCAGGATAGAGATAAGTCATTTTAAAATCTTCTTCCCAACCAATAATAGAAGAATCGGTTCCTGCAAAAGAAATATAGATGCTTTTATCTGGAAGCTTCATGGTCATAGCTCCGAATTGCATATCACTGTTTACAATTTTCATGTAATTATAAAGAAGAATATCTTGATATCTTTTACTATCTTTCATAATTTGAACCATTTTAAAAGTGTTGCTTATAAATAAACCTCGAAAACTTTTCTTTTTATCACTTATTTTTTCTGCTGCTTCTTTTAAAGTGATTTTTTCTTTTTTAAAGGCTGGTACAATATCTGTAAAATCAATGTATGTTAAAAGCGATAAGATTAAGTTATCTACTTCATTAAAGGGGAGTTCTTTAAATGTGTGGTTTTTATTTTTTTTAATATAATCAATAATATTCATAAAATACTCCTTACAAGTATTATTATACTATAAAAAGGTTATTTCTTGATTTTTAATTTTATATTCTATTTCAAAGAATTTTTTTAAAGATTGATATAGTAAGTAGATATCTTTTAAACTGATTAGTTCATAGCTTGAATGCATAGCAAGCATTACGAGGCCAATATCAATAGTATTGATGCTTAAATGTTTTAAGTTTGGGCCAGCTAGAGTTGAACCTGTTGCATAATCATTTCGGGATGTGTAGTAGGAATATTTTAGTTTATTTGTTTTACATATATGTTTAAAGATCGTTGCAGAAATACTATTGGTACTACTACTCGTTTCTTTCATAATCATAATTCCGCTGTTTAAGGGTGGAGTGTTGGTATGATCGGATAATTCAAAATGATTTGGATGTCTTGCGTGGGTGTTATCCGCATTAATTTGTATTGATTTACTTAAAGCAGTCGCTAAATCTAAATTTTTAATTGCACATATTTTTTTAAGTGTGTCTATTAAAAAGGTGGAGTCTGCTCCTTCCATCGTGTTAGAACCAATTTCTTCACTGTTAAATACGACTAAAATATTGATATCTTTTCCATTTCCTTTTAAAAATGCTTCTAAGGCAGCATAAGTACAAGATAAATTATCAATTCTTGGACTTGCTAAAAATTCATCATTGATAATGGTTGGTAATTCATTGTTGTATAAAAATAAATCGTATTCAAATAGTTTGTCTTTTAACTTTAAATTTTCTTTTATTAAATTTTCTAATGATGCTTCTTTTTTTAAAGATATTACGGGCATTAAATCAATTTCGGTATTGATATCTAGGTTTGAGTTAGCAGAATCGTTTTGATGAATGGCTATACTGGGTATGATGGCAACGGGTTTCTTTAAATCAATAATCTGTTTTTTATAGATTGAGTTATGAGTTGTGATGATTCTTCCAGCGATCGATAGGGGACGGTCCATAAAGCTATAATTTAGAATACCTCCATAGGGAGCGATATTTAATTTTAAGTAATTGTTTTCATAGTATTCTGAATTTGGTTTAATTGTAAAAGAGGGAGTATCTCCATGAGTGGATACAATTTTAAATTTTTCACTTTTCTTGTTTAAAGTGAAGGCAATTAAAGAGGCATCATTTCTTATGACAAAATATTTGTCTTGGTCTAATGTCCAATTCTCTTGTTCTGTTAATTCTATAAAATTATGTTCAAGGAGGATTTCTTTTATGTTTTTGATACAAGTAAAAATACAAGTTCCATTTTCTAATAAATTCAACAGTCCTTTATTAAAGTTATTCATGTTATCACCAATATTAGTATGGATTTAAAAAAAATAAGTATAAGTACTTTTCAAATAATTTTAGTTGTGTTATACTTTTTTTAGAAGGAGGGATATGTGATGAAACGTGTAGGTTTAATTGGATTAAGTCTAAGTATGATTTTTCTTTTAACTGGTTGTGGTGAGAAAAGTCTCGAGTGTAGTATGACAGAAGATAATATGACTCAAGCATTTAATTTAAAATTTGATTCTAAAGATATGTTAGAGTCAGGTGTTATGAGATTTACTTTTAAGTTAGAAGATGATGAATTAGATACTTTAGATGAAGGAGTAGAAGCATTAAGAGAAGCTTTTGAAAATAATAGTGAATATGATGCTTTTGATATTTCAGTAACTGATAATGGTAAAGATGAAGCTTATGTTGATATGAGTTTTAGTGCAGATCAAATTAGTGAAGTTACTGGTGAAGATTTAGATCCTGAGACTGATAACTATGATAGTATTAAAGCAGATCTTGAAGATACTGGATATGTTTGTAAATAAAAATTCTGATTTTTCAGAATTTTTTTTGAAAATTATTTTATATAGGTTGGATTTATGGATATAAAAATATTAGTAGATGAATTTAAGTTTAAGGTGAGGGTTTCAGCAATTTTTATTAGAAATAAGAAAGTGCTTGTTAATAAATATGGAATGGATAGTTATTGTTTACCCGGTGGCTATGTAGAGGTTGGTGAAAATTCAAAGGATGCTATGATTCGAGAATTAAAAGAAGAGTTAAATTTGGATTTTAATATTATTTCTTTTGCAGGTATTGTTGAAAATTTTTTTGAAAATTTAAAAGGTGAGAAAACTCATGGGATTGATTTTTATTATTATGTTGAATTAAAGAATGATGATGATTATCATTTGATAGATTATGACTTTATAGAACTGGACAAAGGAAAAATTGTACATCATCATTTTAGTTGGCTAGATCTTGAAAAATTAAATGAATTTAAATTGTATCCTTTAAAAATTAGAAATGTAATTCAAGAAAAAGAAAAAGCTTTTCATTTTATTATAAATGATTTGTGATTTAAAGAATATGTTTCTTTTTTGTTTAAAATTTAGTAAAATAAAATAGTAATTATATCAATGCTGAAAGGAAAGTGATTATGTGGACGTTTTAAAAGTAAAAAAAGAATTATTAAAGCAAAAAGAATCAGGTTTTAAGGGAAATATTTATCACTTTTCTCAAGTGTTATTTGCTTATAACTCTAATAAAATAGAAGGAAGCAGGTTGAGTGAAGAACAAACAGAAGACATATTTGATACATCTAGTTTTATTGCTAAAAATAGTGATTTAATAAAAGTTGATGATTTAATTGAAACTAAAAATCATTTTAAATTATTTGATTATATGTTGGATCATATAGATGATTTATTATCTAAAGATATGATTATTGAAATGAATAAAATTTTAAAAAGGAATACAAGCGATGAAGATGATCCTAGATATAATGTTGGTGGTTTTAAAGTAGTACCTAATACTATTGGAGTTATTCATGCTATAAAAACTAGTGATCCTGATAAAGTAGAAAAAGACTTAGATGATTTATTTGATTATTATTGGCATCTTGATAAAATAACATTAAATGACCTTATTGATTTTCATGTAAAATTTGAACGTATTCATCCTTTTGGAGATGGTAATGGTCGCGTTGGAAGAATGATACTATTTAAAGAATGTTTGAAAAATAATATTATGCCTTTTATTATTTTGGATAAAGATAAATCTTATTATCTTAGAGGTTTAAAAGAATATGATTTTGATGCACAATTTTTAATTGATACTTGTTTGCATTCACAAGATGTTTATGAAAATATGTGTGATGAATTGTTAAATTTTGATATAGAAGATTAAATAAATATAAAAAGGAGACGAAACGTGTGGTTCCATCTCCTTTTTTTTAATTGTTAATTTTGGTAATTGTGAATGATCCTGAATAGTTATCGTTTGGTACTAGTTCAAAGTCAACATTTGAAGTGTTAATGAAGCGATAAGTAGAACCAGCAGTACCGTTAAAAATTGCGTTACCACTAATTGTTCCGGTGTCACAGAAATTTAATCTGTTATGGGTAGATGAGTGAGCAATTAAAACATCATTCGGATATTGTTGGTGAAGTTCAATTCCTAAAGCATTTGGTTCACAAGCATATTCAATGTTTTTTCTATTTCTTACGTTTACCCACCAGTGAATCATGTATTGACCATCTTGTGGTATGGTAAATTCACCAGTAGTTGGATCATAAGTAACTCCATTACTTAGATTGGTTATTCCAAGTCTTATAGGATCTCCACTTGCTACATATAAATTTGATTCGTCATGAACCATGGCTGCGGCATTAAATGATGGTCCGGTAGCTCCAGTAGGACCAGTGGCACCAGTAGGACCAGTAGCACCAGTAGGACCAGTTGCACCAGTAGGACCAGTAGCACCAGTAGG
Source organism: uncultured Bacilli bacterium (assembly GCA_944358165.1). Classification (GTDB taxonomy): domain Bacteria; phylum Bacillota_I; class Bacilli_A; order RF39; family UBA660; genus Caccenecus. The sequence continues at coordinate 5,243 of CALVQS010000051.1, forward strand.
GCCTGTTGCACCAGTAGGGCCTGTTGCACCAGTAGGACCAGTTAGTCCGGTAGGGCCTGTTGCGCCAGTAGGGCCAGTTATACCAGTAGGACCGGTAGTACCTCTTGGTCCTGTTGGTCCAGTTTCACCTTTTGGTCCGGTAGGTCCAGTAGCACCTCTTGGTCCGGTAGGTCCAGTTGGGCCTTCACATTTAAAGCAACATTTTACAATTTCACAGCAGCAATTTGCATCAGGGTTTGTGTAAACTGTTTCTGTATTATTTTCGTTCATATTTTCCTCCTTTCACTGTATGATATGTCGTTAAAAAAATTTGGTATAAGCGAATATCTCTATTATATGCGAAATTTTAATTAAAGTTTCTTTTTTCTTTTGACATCTATATTGGTGCATGTTAAAATAGGTCATAAATGAGGGATTTTGGTTTGAAAGGAATTATTATATTAAAAAATAGTATTAGAGATGCTTTTAAAAGTTTAACAAGAAATTTAAGTTTGTCTTTTGCTTGCTTTTTTTGTATGGCTATTACACTTAGTATGTTTGCGATTGCTATCATTATTATATTAAATGTTCAGTATGTGATTTTGAATTTAGAAAAAGAAATCGATATTACTGTTTATTTGGATTCTAATATTTCTGTAGAAAAAAGAGATGATATTTTAAAAGAAATTAAAAATATATCTAATATAGAATCTTATACTTTTGTAAGTAAAGATACTTGGAAAAATCTTATTGTTGAGGAATCTGCTTTTTTTGAAGATACTTTAGAAATATTAGAAGAAAATCCTTTGTTAGATTCTTTTGATATTTGTTTAAAAGATTTAAAATTATTAGATGATACCGTTTTAGAATTGGGAAAAATCGATGGAATTGTAAAAATAGATTATGGACAAGAATTTATGGCAAATATTCTTTATGTTATTGATGCTGTAAAAAGGTTTATTTTTATTATTGCTTTTATATTGTTAATGGCTACTTTTTTATTAATTTATAATACGATTCGACTTGCTATTTTTGCTCGAAGAGATGAAATTGAAATTATGCGTTTTGTTGGCAGTAGTAATTTAGCTATTCGATTGCCTTTTATTTTTGAAGGAATGATAGTAGGATTTTTTTCGTCTTTAATTCCAATTATTATTATTATGTATTTTTATTTGCTGTTTCAAGAAAAAATTTCAAATTATCAATTTTTGCAAATATTTTCTTTTATACCACCGATACCATTTTTGCTTTATTTAGCTTTTGTTTTAGTTTTTATGGGTATTTTTTTAGGATCGATAAGTTCTTATTGGGCTGTTAGGAGGTATTTAAAAATATGAAGAAATTGATTTTTTTTAGTATCATGGTTTTTGCTTTTAGTTTTAATCTGCAATCGGTAAGTGCTAAAGAGCTTACCCTTGGAGATTTGAGGGTTCGTTATGAAGAAGCATTAGCTAAGAAGTCTCAGTATGATTCTTTATCAAATGAGGCTAAAAAAGAAATTGCAAATAAAGAAGATGCTTTAAAAGATGCTTTAAGTTTTCTTGCAAATGTAGATAGCCAGATTCTTTCTTTAGAAGAAAATATTCGTGTATCAAATGAAAAAATTGAACAATTAAAAGAACAGTCTAAGAAAGTGTTACAGTATTTGCAAGTGTTGCAAGGGGAAAATGCTTATTTAGAATTTGTAGCAGATTCCTCTGGAGTAAGTGATTTGTTAAGAAGAATAGAAGCGGTAAAAGAAATTATTTATTATGTAGAAGATACATTAGCTACTTTAGATGAAGAAGTACAAAACAATGCTAAGTTGATTTTAGAATTAAAATTAAAGAAAGAAGAAACAAAAAAAGATGTTGTTTCTTATCAAAGTAGGATTGAAAACTTGTATGGTAGTTTAGAGAATTATGATAAATATGCATTAAGTATTAACGAAGAATATGAAGTTTTAAAAAAGCAGTATGAAACTTATCAAAATTTATGTTTGATGAATGCTGGAAGGGTTGATGATGCAGTTTTAATTGAAGATTGCAATGTTATACCCATAAATGGAGGTTGGATGAAACCTTTAGAAAGCGGACATATAACAAGTATAGTTGGAGAACGTTATGGTACTTTTCATGATGGAATTGATATTGGTGGGAATTTAGAAGGGACTCCAGTTTATTCGGCAGCGACTGGTGTTGTTAAAGCTATAGTGCCTCTAACTTCTTGTGGTGGTAATCGAGTATATATTAATGCATTGGTTGGAGGAGAAGAATATACGATCTATTATTATCATTTGCTTCAGTTTGGAGATATTCAAGTAGGTGATATTGTTACGCAAGATACGGTTATCGGATATGTTGGTGGAGGCAGAAGCACTTCTGCTTTATATGGGGGATATGATTATTGTACGAGTGGAACTCATTTGCATTTTGGAGTGCAGAAAGGATGGAGTAGTAGTATCAATATTATTGAAGAACAAGTCATTGTTCCGCCTGGATTTTTGAATAGTACGGGTTATAGTTTTTCAAGAAGAGAAGATTTTTATAATTGATGATTTTTGTCGATAAATGTCGAATTTTGTCTTGACAAATTATAATTAATCATATAATATATACACTCGATGAAAGAGTCTGCGTTATTTCAGGGGGAAAGGTTGATTTTTTATACCTTTATGAAATAAGCAATTCTTAATTTAGGTTGATATTTATAAAGCTATTTTTATAGTTTTTGTAAATATAGATTTCATAGGAGGGAGAAAAAAATGAAATTGAAAAGTGTAGGTTTGGGTA
>CALVQS010000052.1 GCA_944358165.1 uncultured Bacilli bacterium
TTGAAACAACTACTGACTCTCTAACTTTGTTATGCTCTTTGACAATTTAGTTTTCTAAATTTTGCGAATTGAAGTTATAAATATTAATATAGAAACTGATAAATATGTCAAAGCTGATAGTTTATCAGTTTTTATATATCATAAATAACCGCTAAACTAATTGTCAAAGCTGAAATTTTATGGTATCATTAAAGATAGAATAAAGGAGTAGGTTAGTGTGGCAAAACTTGATACCCATTTTAAAGTAGATTACACAAACGCACTTTCAAATGATAAAGCCATATTCAAAGGAAATAAATATCGTATCACGATTTTAAGTGAAAGATTAATTCGTTTTGAATATGATGCCAACGGAAAGTTTTTTGACCATCCAACAGAATTTGCAAGATTCCGTAATTTTAGTGTACCTGATTTTCAAGTAGAAGAAAATGATAAAACCTTAGTGATTCAAACGAAGTATTTTGTTTTGCAATACATAAAAGAGCGTCCCTTTGTTGGACCAAAATATGCTCCTGATCAAAACTTGAAAGTAGGATTAATGAACAGTGATAAAATCTGGTATTTCAATCATCCCGAAGCTCGTAATTTTGGTGCTACAAAAGTATCTTTAGATAAAAAGATGAAAAGCCCTTTAAAAAAAGGATTATATTCAACAGATGGTTTTGCTTCTTTTGATGATTCCAAAAGTTTAGTATTTATGGAAGATGGTTTTTTAGTAAAACCAACAGAAAAAAGAGTAGATACATATCTATTTATTTATCGTAGAGATTTTGGCTTATGCTTAAAAGATTATTTTACTTTAACAGGATATCCTCCACTATTACCTAGATATGCCTTAGGAATATGGTGGAATAGGGATATGATTTATTCTTTTGATGATACGAAAAAACTGATCAAAGCATTTAACAGTCATGGTATTCCGGTATCTGTTTTACTTTTAAATGAATTTTGGCATTTAAAAGACAAAAGAGATTTAAACAAATTTAAAACTGGTTTTACTTTTAATCCTGACCTTTTTAAAGATCCTTATGCTTTTACCACTTATATGCATGAACGTGGAGTTCGAGTAGGAATTAATATTGATCCAGTTGAAGGTATTGGTGAACATGAAGAACAATTTCGTATTATAGCAACCGAATTAGGATTAATTAATACAAGGAGAATTCCTTTTAATGTATTTGATAAAACCTTTTTAAGTATTTATTTTAATCATTTAATCAAACCATTAGATAGTTTAGGCATTGATTTTTATTGGATTGATTACAGCTATGACTTTGCTAGTATGCGTGCATTAAACCATTATCACTTTATGAATTATTTAAAAGATAATCATAAAAGACCATTCTTATTTTCACGGAACAATTTAATTGCGAGTCACCTCTACAGTGTACATTATTCTGGTAAAACAAATGTTGGGTTTGACACACTAAACTATTTACCAAGCTTTAATTCCAGTGCATCAAACATTGGTGTATCATGGTGGAGTCATGATATTGGTGGATTTAAAGGTGGTATGGAAGATAGTGAATTATATATTAGGTATATTCAGTTTGGCACCTTTAGTCCAATTTTTAGACTAGCTTGTGAAAGAGGACACTATTATAAAAGAGAACCATGGAACTGGGATATCAAAACTTATACGATTGCCAAAGACTATTGTCTTTTAAGACAAAGATTAATACCATATTTATATACAGAAAATTACAAATATCATAAAACTGGTTTACCATTAATTCAACCTTTATATTATAGCTACCCAGAAGTATATGATGAACCAGCTTATAAAAATGAATATTATTTTGGTAGTGAATTATTAGTAAAAGCAATTACCAAAAAACAAGATGACATCATGAATCGTTGTGTAGAGCAAATCTTTTTACCAAAGGGAACATGGTATGATTTTAAAACGGGTAAGAAGTTTCCTGGTAATCGTAAATATGTAGCATTTTACAAAGACGAAGATTACCCTGTTTTTGCTAAGAGTGGATCTATCATTCCTTTAGCAATTCTAGGAGATAACTTAAATGATACCAATCCTCCAGAAGGCTTAGAAATTCATGTTTTCCCAGGAAGAAGTAATATTTACAAGTTATATGAAGATGATGGCATATCAAGATTAAATGAAGAAGGCTATTATATTATTACTGCCATCGATTATAATTACTTAGCGAATAATTACACTTTAATTATAAGACCAATTGAAGGAAAAACCGGATTAATTCCAAAAACAAGAAATTACAAAATAAGATTTCGAAACACGAGAGAAGCAGAAGATGTTCTAGCCTACATTAATGACCAAGAAATCCCAATTGAGTGTTATACAGAAGAAGCTGATTTTATTGTAGAAGCAAAAAACATTCCAACGACCAGTCAATTAACAATTAATTGCAAAGGAAAAGACATTGAAATTGATGCCGTAAGATTAATTAACGAAGATATTAATTCCATTATAAGTGATGCCAAAATAAAAACAAACTTAAAAGAACAAATCGCTGCAATTATGTTTAGCACTATGGAAATAAACAAGAAAAGAATTGAGATTCGTAAATTAAGAAGAAAAGGCTTAAAAGATGTTTTTGTTAGAATGTTTATAAAATTACTTGAATATGTTTCTGAAATTTAGTAAAATAGGGTAAATACGTGGAAAAAAAGAGTAGTAATAACTCATCTTTTTATAGAAAGTTCGTGGTAGATGGAAACGAATAAAGAACGGTTATGAACTTGCTTTTTGGAGTATGTGGGGTAGTTCCCTTAAAAACAAGAAAGTAATAAATAAAGGTGGTACCGCGTGCATTACGCCCTTTTCCGGTTCCATCTTTTTATTTTTTAGATAGAACAGGAGGTAATATAATATAAAACTTATTTTTAGCAACTGTTCGGAAATTCCGAACAGTTAGAGTTTAAAAAAGAAAAGTATATAAAAATTAAAAAAGGAGGATGTGTATGAATGAATATTTATTATCAGCTTATATTTTTATAGCTCTCTTCATCATAGTGTTTGTAGTTGATTATTTCCTGATAAACAAGAAGAAATTAAATTTAATCAAAAACAAAGGAGTAACCAAAAAAGGAAAGAAAAAGAAAATCAAAACGATTGGTGAAGTAGATTATTTAAAAGCAAAGTTTAAATTAAAAGAAAAAGAGCTAGATTTAGACAAAATGATTATTGTTATTTCAGTTATTAATGCTTTTATCATATCGATTGTATCAAGCATTATTATGTTAATGCCTTTTGCAATTATGTGGCAAATGATTATTGCTTTTGCCCTATTATTTGGGCTTATTTATGCATTATATGAAATTTATGGTAGACATTTAAAACACAAGGAGGAAAGAAAATGAATTTTAATGAAATAGAAAAAAAATGGCAAAATTATTGGGATGAACACAAATCTTTTAAAGGGGTTGATGGAAGCGAGAAATCTCCATACTATGTATTAGTAGAGTTTCCTTACCCATCAGGAGCTGGACTTCATGTTGGCCATGTAAGAAGTTACACAGCTCAAGATGCTTTAGCAAGAATGAGGCGAATGAAAGGGGAAAATGTTTTATTTCCAATGGGCTGGGATGCTTTTGGTGCACCAGCGGAACAATATGCAATAAAAAATCATATTCATCCAAAGGAAGCGGTAAAAGAAAACATCAAAACATTCAAAAGACAAATGAAAACTTTAGGATTCTCTTTTGATTGGGACCGAGAATTTTCAACAACGGATCCAGAATATTATAAGTGGACACAGTGGCAATTCTTACAATTTTATAAACACGATATGGCATATAAAGCAACCGTACCAGTAAACTGGTGTCCAAACTGTAAAACGGTTTTATCAAACGAAGATGCTGCCGGAGGAGTATGCGAAAGATGTGGCTCGAGAGTTGTTCAAAAAAATAAAAGTCAATGGATGCTTCGTATGAGTGATTATGCAGAAGACTTACTAAAAGGTCTTGATGATACCCATTTTGCTCCAAAGGTAAAACTAGGTCAAATAAATTGGATCGGAAAATCAATTGGCGCAGAAGTAGACTTTAAAGTAGATGGTCATAACGAATCATTTACCGTATTTACAACACGCTGTGACACTTTATTTGGAGCTACCTACTGTGTTTTAGCACCAGAGCATGTTTTAGTAAATAAGATTACAACAGATGAACATAAAGAAGAAGTAGCAAAATACGTTGAAGAATGCTTACACAAAAACGAGTTAGAAAGAACGGAAAACAAAGAAAAAACCGGAGTATTTACCGGAGCTTATGCAATTAATCCTGTAAATAACGAGAAAATTCCTATTTATATAAGTGATTATGTTTTAGCAAGCTATGGAACAGGAGCAATTATGGCTGTACCAGCTCATGATGAAAGAGATTATGAATTTGCTCGTAAATTTAATTTAAAAATTATACCTGTTCTAGAAGGTGGAAATGTAGAAGAACAAGCATATGTTGGTGATGGCATTCACATCAATTCTGGTTTCTTAAATGGCTTAAATAAAGAAGATGCGATAAACGAAATGATTAAATATTTAGAAGAAAATCATTGTGGTAAGAAAAAAGTAAATTATAAAATGCGTGATTGGATATTCTCACGTCAAAGATTCTGGGGAGAGCCAATTCCTATGATTTACTGTGAAAAATGTGGTTGGGTACCAATGAATGAAAGTGATTTACCACTTTTATTACCAGATGTAGCAGAATACGAGCCAACAGATAATGGCGAAAGTCCACTAGCAAAAATAACAGATTGGGTAAATACAACTTGTCCAAAGTGTGGTGCACCTGCCAAAAGAGAAACAGATACGATGCCAAACTGGGCTGGATCTTCATGGTATTTCTTAAGATTTATGGATCCTCATAATGATAAAGAATTTGCCAGTATGAAAAACATGAAATATTGGAACAAAGTAAACTGGTATAATGGAGGAATGGAACATACTGCAAGACATTTATTGTATGCAAGATTTTGGGTACAATTCTTATATAACATTGGTTTAGTACCAAACAAAGAAATGATTGATACTCGTGTAAGCCATGGTATGGTTTTAGGTAGTGATAATCAAAAGATGAGTAAATCCAAAGGAAATGTAATTAATCCAGATGATATTGTAAAAGAATTTGGTGCCGATACTCTTCGTGTGTATGAGATGTTTATGGGAGATTATGAACAAGACTCACCATGGAGTACAGATTCTCTAAGAGGATGTAAAAGATTTATTGATAAAGTAATACGTCTAAAAGAAAAAGTAGTAGAAGGAGAAGAATATTCTAAAAATCTTGAGGTAATCATTCATAAGAGTATCAAAAAAGTAGAATATGATTTAACCCATTTAGGTTATAATACAGCAGTATCTACTTTAATGATTTTAGCAAATAAACTAGATGAGCAAGAACATATTACTAAAAAAGATTATCAAGTATTACTTACTCTTTTAAATCCAATCGCACCTCATATTACCGAAGAATTAAACGAATCTTTAGGTTACAAGCCAATTTGTGAATCATCATGGCCAGTATATGACGAAGCAAAAACAGTTGAGGCAGAAATTACGATTGGTATTCAAGTAAATGGTAAATTAAGAGGAGAAATAACGATTTCAAATGAAGATAGCGAAGAAGAGATGAAAGAAAAAGCTCTATCTAATGAAAATGTTAAAAAACATATTGAAGGAAAAGAAATCGTAAAAGTAATAGTAATCAAAGGAAAAATTGTTAATATTGTTATAAAATAAGCATAAAACAGTGCTTATTTTTTTGACATTTAAGAAAAAAAGTGGTAAAGTAGATGCCACTGTGGGTGGTTTTAATGGTTGATAAAATGATAAAGTATACAAAAATAGAAATCTTTTTAGTAATAGTATTTTTGATACTTTCAATTCCTTTATGGAATTATTTAAAAAATGAATTAGATTCAAATTACACACTTGCTATAGATGAAGAAAATGACTTAGATTTATATTTAAATAATGTAGATGGTTATGATAATGTAATTGTAAGTAATTCTATATTAGAACTAAAGAAATATCGTCTTTTACTAGTAAGTGATAAAAATATAGATGGAAGCACTATAACAATCAATAATATCAAATATAAATTAAGCAATTACATAAAAGAAGATAATAATTATATTTATGTATTAACAACAAATAGTATTAAAGGAACAAGATACGGTTATAAAATAGACTTAGATTTACAAAATAAAAATGTCAATTATTATTACACATTAGAAGAACTAACTGATTTTTAAAAAAAATGACAAATTTATCTTGTATTTTATCTTACATTCTGGTATTATTAAAATATGGTGATAGTATATGAAGATAAAGGATATTATCAAAAAACAAACAACGGTAATTGCTATTGCTGTTATTTTAGTCGTTGTGGCTGCAATAGGCGTTAGTTATGCAATCTTTTTTAATGTAAATAGAAATACTCAAGATCAAGTAATTACTGCAGGAACTCTAGAACTTACAGTATCAGATTTTGACCCATTAAAACTAACCGAGCCAATTACAGAAGCAGAAGCTTTAGCATCAAGTAGCAATTTAATTAGTTATACAGTTAAAAATACCGATAGTAACTTGCCAGCATCTTATAATTTATATATTTATAGTGGTTCTGGAAATACCATTCCTTTAAGCAGTATTAAAGTTTCAACAGATGGTTCTAGTTCAACGATTGTAAGTAATTTAACACCAACAATATTAGAAGGAGGCACAACTTACTATCAAATTGATTCAGGTACACTAGAAGCAGGAGCATCAAGTACAACCAAAAATTTAAGAATTTGGATTGATGAAGATTTAGTCGCTGATGAAATAGAAAATGATAATTTAAATCTTCAATTATACATTGTAAGTGAAGTTGATGAAGGATAACTCTTTAAGAGTTATTTTTTTTGAAAAAATTGAAAATTTAATAATTTTTTGATTTCAGTAGTGAATTTGGTAAATTGCGCACTCAAAACGCAAATTTGAGCTTCAATTTATCATTTTGCCAGCTCAAATCACCATCTTTCGTCTTTTGACAAATCTTCAAAAATAGGTTATGATGTTTGCATAGAAAAGAGGCGAACATATGTACAAGAGTAAAGAAGAAAATGTAGAGGTATATTTTATCTGCTACAAGAAAGAAGAAATGGATTTAGTAGAAAGCTACTATGATGAGGTATTAGATATTCATTATTGGTATTTTAATGCTTATCTAGCCTACAAATATTGGAAGAAACATTTTAGAGGATTAGAGGCAGGAGAATTATCAAAGCAACTCCTAGTGGTCGCAGCTAGTAGATATTTACTTTATAAAATAGAAAACGAAGAATTTAAAACACCTCGAGAATACAACAAAGCGGTCCGTGAATTAGAAAAGATTCAAAAAGAATTAAATTACATTATCAGTGAAGACAATATTTTAACAAAATTATAAACTTTACAGAAAAAAACACGTAATTTATGATACAATGTATAGTAAGTTATGGCATATTTTGATAATAAAAAATAAACCACGATTGGAGCGATTTATGTTGTGATTAACAA
>CALVQS010000053.1 GCA_944358165.1 uncultured Bacilli bacterium
TTCCCTAACACTTCGTCGATACCTACGCGTGTAGTGGATTTTCACCACCTAGATATATGCCATGCACGGCACACTAAGAAAAAACATTCTCTTTAAGAATGTTTATCCTGCATAATAATCGGTTCTTGAATAGAAACGATATCCAACTTTATTGTTAAATCCTGGAGGTGCTATAACCTGTGATTGAGGTGGCTCATTTGAATACCAACCTTCTGCTACACCAAAGTGAAGATGGGCTCCCGTTGTACAAGCATCATATCCTCCTCTTGAAGTAGAAGTTGATCCTCCACCTACAGTACCAATGACGGTATTTTGAGTTACAACATCACCAACATTTACATTGATTGCAAGTAAATGATAATAATACGTTGTATATCTTACTCCACCTACGGTTACTTGAACATAAACTTTGTTTCCACCACAACTTGTTCTTCTAGCAATACCACTTACGACACCAGATGCAGCAGCATAGACTGGAGTTCCTTCGGCATTTCCGCCAATATCAACAGCAGCATGGAATTTATATTTTTGGCCAGTTACTGGGTGAGTACGATATCCCTGGGCACTTGTTACAACACCAGAATTTAATGGTTTTAGCCATCCACTATTTAAAGGGACAGAACTACATGTTGTTAATACAACGTCGTCCGCCGTACTACCAATCGTACTTTGACAAGTTTCTTTATAACTATCATATAAATTCTTAGCATTTTCTACTTGTTCATCTAGACTTAGAGAAAACTCTGAATATTCGTCAATATTTTCATATTGTTCAGCGATTACTTTTTCATATGAGTCAATTTGAGCTGCAAGATCTTGTTTCTTTTGTTCTAACTCTACTTTTAATTCTTCATTTTTCTTTATTTCTTCCTCTAAGTTTTTCGTTGTTTTTTGGATATAAGCTGTTACTTGATTTACAGCTTCTACTCGCATGATCAATTCCGTCATGCTTGAGGCTCCTGTTACATATTCTACATAAGCATTTTGGCCTTGCATTTGTTGCATGTATAATAATACTTTTTTTGTTTCTTCTTCTAGGGAAGCAATCTTCTCGTTTGATTCGACAATTGCTAGTTCCGCTTCATCATAATCGTTTTCTGCTTCGGTAATGTCTTCTTCAGCCGCAGCGATGGCCGCTTGTTTTCTAGCTATTTCTTGTTTGGCAGCTTCTGTTTTGTTATCGTATTCATTTTTTTGGGCTACTAGTGATTCATATTCTCTTCTTAAATCTCCTAGAGTTTCTGCAGCAGCTGCCTCAGCAATTTCAGGAGTTACAAAATAAGAGAATGTAACAGCAAGAATTAAAGTAATTCTTAAAATACAACTTAAACCTTTTTTTATCATATCTTCAAATACTTCCTTACTGCTCTTGCAGAACCAAACATACCAACAACAGAACCAATTAGTAATAGAACTAATGAAGTAATTAAAACAAATGGCATTGGTGTAACTAGTTCAATAATACTAAATGAGGATGAGGTACTAATTTGTTCATACATAATTAAATATCCATAAATCATTACAATAATTGGAATGATAGAACCAAGAACTCCAAGTAAAAATCCTTCAAATACAAAGGGAAGTTTGATAGAAGTATTGCTACTACCTACTAGTCGCATAATTTCAATTTCACTACGTCTTGAGAAAATTGTTAGTTTAATTGTGTTACTAATTAAGAAAGCTGTTACGATGATTAAAGCAACTACCATGACTAATGTAATAGTTTGAATGATATCAAAGACAGAGATAATATCTTCTACCATTCCTTCTCCATAATTGGCACTTTCAATATTTTCCATATCCCTTATTTCTAAGGCAACAGGTCGCAGGTCATCAACGTCTTTAACGGTTACTATAAAAGAATCTAATAATGGATTTTCTTCTAAATAATCTAAAGTCGTATTTAAAGTATCGGAATAACTTTGCATTTCTAGACGCCATTCTTCTTTTGATTTGGCAACAACTTCAGATACTGCACTAATACTATTTATTTCTTCTTCAATTTCCTCTAGTCTTTCATCAGAAGTATCTTCGTTTGCATATACAACAATCGTTAGTTCTTCTTCTAAATCTTTGGTAATGTGATTTACGTTTACTGTTACGATAATGGCAATTGCTACTAAAACTAAAGTAATCGTTGTACATAAAATACTCGCTATACTTAAACTAAAGTTACGAAAGACACTTTTAAAGGAATCTCTTATACTTCTTACTAATATTCTAAATGCTTTCACTGGCTTTATAACTTCCTTTCTCGTGGTCTTGGGCTAAAACACCATTTTCTAAGACAATTACTCTTTTTTTCATACGATTTACAATGTCTTTATCATGTGTTGCCATAATAATAGTAGTTCCTAGTTCTTTGTTGATGGTTTCTAGTACGTCCATAATTCCTTTTGAAGTCTTAGGATCTAGATTTCCAGTCGGTTCATCACATATTAATAGCTTTGGATTGTTTACGATGGCTCTCGCAATACAAACTCTTTGTTGTTCCCCTCCAGAAAGTTCGTTTGGAAAACTTCTTAGTTTGTCTTTTAATCCTACATGGTCTAAGGCTTTGATTACTTTTGGCCTTATTTCACTACCTTTCATACCAAGACATTCTAGAGCAAAAGCTACATTTTCATATACGGTTAGTTTTGGTAATAATTTAAAGTCTTGGAAAACAATTCCTAGTTTTCTTCTTAATTTATATACGGTACGATTTCGTAATTTTCCGACATTTATTCCACCTATTTCGACTGTTCCTTTCGTTGGTTTTTCTTCTCTATATAACATTTTGATTAAAGTGGATTTCCCAGAACCACTAGCACCAATAACAAAGACAAATTCGCCTTTGTTGATTTTTAAGGATAAATCGGCAATGGCTGCAACACCATTTTTATATACTTTATAGCAATTTTTTATTTCAATAAATCTCATCGTTACCTCCTACTAGTATGGAATCATTATATCATAAATTACAAGTTTATTAAATACTAAAAATTGCCATAATAAAACTTAGAATTGCTTCTAAGTTAATTGGTTATTGCTCTAAATCCTACTTTGGCACTTAGGGTACCATTTAATAAATTGGTTTGATTACGGTCGGAAGCATAGCTTAGCCAGATATATAAACGGTATGAATTAGTTTCACCTTTATTAATGGTAATTCCATCTTTAAGCGTTAGGTTTGTTCCACTTGTTGCACCAGAAAAATCTCCACTTATTATCATATTTGATCCAGCACCATCATATAAAGCCCATTTTACATCCGTGCTTTTTAAATTGTCACTAATAGTAAGCTCTGTTAAATATAAATTGTAGGTTGCAGTACTAGCATTTTCATCATCATTTGGGAAAGATACACTAAATTGGGTATAATCTCCTTGTGTTACTACTTCACTATCATTAATTAAACCTGCACTTGTAGCATTAATTGTTTGGCTGGTTGTAAAATTCATTGTTAATTTACCACTAGTAATACTTGTCCCTTGATTTCCAGGATTTACCTCTTGAACCGTATTAATAAAGTATGCATAAGACAAACTAATTCCTATAATCACAATAGACATTACAATAATTAAAGATGCTAATAAAATCCTTTTTTTTGTATTATCTTTTGCTTCTATCTTGTCTTCCATAAAACTTGTCACCCTATTCTGACTTAATTATACTAGAAAATTTTAATTAAAGCAATACTTTTTTTGCAAAGAAAAAAAGCATCCTAACGAGAATGCTCTTGTGCTTTTTCAGCTTCAATTTGTTTATCAAATTGAACTGCTAATAATGAAATTTGATAAGTAGTTAAAAATGAGTAAATTTGTTTCATAAATACGGTTTCTCTTACTTCACTATTTAAATTAGGTTTATAAGATAGCATAGAGTATCTAATTCCATAATTTACGATTTTTTCAACAATTTGTTCTCTAAGTTCTGGATTTGCTAAAAGTTTTTGTAATAACATTAAATGTTCATGTTCTTTTGCTGGATCCAAATCTATACCAGTTGATAATGAAGCAGTTAATACTCCATTAACATAAGTTCTTACCTCATTTTCATACTTTTCATTATCTTGTGGTAACATACCATACTTCATTTTAAAAATCCCCCTTCCAAAAGATGTCATCTATAGTATCACACTTTTGTCTTCTTGTCAAATTTTTTTATTCTAAAATTTTTAAGCCACTATTTTTAATGTGTTCAATAAATCTTTCTTGGAATGATTGAAGATCTTTTTGCTCTAAAGTTTTGGTGTTACTTCCTAGAGTATAACGAATTAAATATTTATTTTCATAAACACTTACTAAATGATAATTTTTGATTAATTTACTTTCAAAAGATTTTAAAACATTTTCTAAATCACCATATTTTTTATTTTCTAGAATAATGGTGTAATCTAGTTCTACTTCTGGATATTTGCTGATTTCTTTAGAAATTGTTTCTTCTTTTTCTAGTTTTACATATTTATCAAAATCAATATCTACTGTAACGATTGCTTTTTTCTTACTTAATTTATTGGTGCATGATTTATTTAAAACATTTAATACACCTATTTTGGTATTATCAATATTTATAATTTTACCTAAAGCATCATCATAATAATTTAATTCATTTATATTGTTAGTGAACGTTACATCTTTGTTTTTTAATACTTTAAATAAGTATTTTACAACATTTTTCGCTTCATTATAAATACTTTCTAAATTCTTTTCATGATCCGTTAAAATAATACTTAATACTCTTTTGTTTTCATTATTTTGAATAATGGATGCTATTTCAAAAATTTTGAACTTTGCATAATTTTTGAAGTTTTCTTTTACAATGTTCATTAATGATAAACTTAAATCGTCTCTTAAAATATTATTGGATTCTTTTCCTAATAACTTCACATTTTCTTTTTCAATGTTTAATTCTTTTAATAAATCAGTATCATACCAAATGTAACTATTTACTTCATGCATATCATATTTTGCTGCAAGCAAATGTTTTACTTCATATTCTTCGTTGTAAGTTGCCTCATGTTCTGTTATTGTTAAATCTAGTTTTAATGGTTTTGGTGTAAAGTTTTCTAAACCGTAAATTCTAGCAATTTCTTCAATTAAATCTTCTTTTATTTTGATGTCTTTGGTTGCTCTAAATGTTGGTACGGTTACATCATAAAAATCACGATCTACTTCTACTTTAAATCCTAATTTTTCTAAAATATTTTTTACTACTTCATCTTCTAGAGTTTTACCCATATAAATCGATAACGTTTTCTTGTCTAAAATAATTTTAGATTCTTTTAAAACATTTGGATAAACATCTGTTAAATTAGAGGCAATTTTTAAATCGGGATTTTGTTCTTTTAGGAGGTATGCTAGTCTTTTAATGGCAATATCGGTCATATTTGGATCTAGACTTTTTTCGTATCTAGCTGATGCTTCCGTCCTGAGTCCTAATTTTAGAGCACATCTTCTAATGGATCCAGCATTAAAGCAAGCACTTTCTAGGAATACACTGGTTGTATCAGGCAATATTTCACTATCTAATCCCCCCATAACTCCAGCGATACCAAAATACTTGTTTCCATTTTTTATCATAAGCATTTCATCAGAGAGCTTTCTTTCAACTCCATCTAGGGTTGTGTAAGTGTCTCCTTCGTTTGCTAGTCCTACTTCAATATTTTTTACGACTCTGGCATCAAAAGCGTGCATTGGTTGACCAAGTTCCATCATCAAATAGTTGGTTAAATCGACTAATAAAGATATAGAACGCATGCCAACGTAGTATAAAAAGATTTGCATATCTAAAGGAGTTTGATTGTTTTTAATATTTTCAATCTTTAGACCAGTATATCGGTAACATAAGTTATTATCTTTAATGACAATATCTAAGTCCTCTAAATCATTCGGAATCTCTAATAAGTCTAATGGTAATAATTCATGGTTTGTAATCGCACAAATTTCTCTTGCTATACCGAAGTGCCCCCATAAATCTGGCCTATTTGTTAGTGATTTGTTATCAATTTCGACAATGATATCTTCAATTGGTAAGTATTCTTTTATGTCTTTGCCATTTTCATAGCTTGAAGGTAGGTCTAGTATGCCATCATGGCTATCACTAATTCCTAGTTCTCTTCCACTACAACACATACCATTTGATAAAACGCCTCTTAATGGTCTTGCTTTGATTTCCACACCATCAATATGGCCACCTACTTTTACATAAGCTGTTTTTAGTCCTACTCTTACATTTGGAGCACCACAAACTACCTCTATAGGTTCTTCTTCATTAATGTCTACTTTTAAAATATGCATATGGTCACTATCCGGATGAGGGATGCATTCAACAATTTCTGCAACTACGACATTATCAAATTTGTTTCCTTTTATTTCAACCTTTTCTACTTCCGCTGTTCTTAATGTAAATGTATCCCAAATATTTAGCCAATCAATATCCTCTGGATTTTTAATATGACTTTTTAATTTATTACATGATATTAACATAAGTTACCTCCCTACTTTATATTAAATTCACTTAAATAGCGAATATCTCCACTATTTAGAACTCTGATATCATTAATTTTGTATTTCATCATGGCTAGTCTGGTTAAGCCAAAGCCAAAAGCAAAGCCTGTGTATTCTTCTGGATCAATACCACCAGATCGCAGTACGTTTGGATGAACCATACCACTTCCAACCATTTCAATCCAACCGCTTTTTTTACAGGTTGGACAACCTTTGCCACCACATATTAAACATGACATATCCATTTCGTAGCTTGGTTCGGTAAATGGGAAGAAGCCTGGTCTTAATCTCACCTTTACGTCCTCATGGAAGATTTCTCTTAATAAGTTTTGCATGACATAAAGTAAATTTTCGATTGTTACTCCTTTGTCAATTACCATTCCTTCAATTTGAAAGAAAGTATTCTCATGATTTGCATCTAAATCTTCATTTCGAAATACTCTTCCGGGAGCACAAATTCTTAGTGGTGCACCATAGTTTTCCATTGCATGAATTTGGTTATCGCTCGTTTGAGTACGTAGTAACATTCCATTATTTAAAAAATAGGTGTCTTGCATATCTCTAGCAGGATGATCTTTTGGAACATTTAATGCTTCAAAATTGTAATATTCTGACTCCATTTCGGGACCTGATACAACTGTAAATCCCATTCTTTTTAAAATATCGGTTATTTCATGAGCAATAATAGTTACCGGATGAAGAGATCCTGTTTCTATTTCATAATCAATTGTATCATCAAAGGTAACGTTTGTTTTGTTTTCTAAGTCTTCTAACTTTTGATTAATGATTTCTTCCATTTCTTTTTTGGTATTGTTGATTAAACTACCATATTTTTTCTTATCTTCTATGCTCATATCTTTTAGACTTGATAAGATTTCTGCTATTTCACTTTTTTTGCCGACATAAACTGACTTGATGTTTAATATGTCTGCTTCTTTGGTCGCTTCACTTAATTTTTGTTCTAGTTCTTCTTTTAAACGATTCAATTTTTCTTCCATCTTT
>CALVQS010000054.1 GCA_944358165.1 uncultured Bacilli bacterium
AGAACTAGTAAATCATTTTAAAGATTTATTTGATAGATTAATCAACTTTATCAAACATAAAATACTTGGAAAAGACAAAGAACGTGAAGATTATTGGGAATTTTCAAAAGACTTATACGAGCATGGAATATTTAGTGAAAAAACAATTACTGACATAAAAGAAGATTATAATTGGAGCAAAAAATATGATAAAAACAAAGATCATGATGACTTTGATTTAGAAATATAATGTTTTAGTCAGTTAGGACTACTCTAACAGTAGTTCTTTTTTTTGCTTTAAACACTATTATTTAATATTTAAAAATGATAAAATATAAATACCGATTAATGCACGGAGGAATCTATATGAATTATAGTTTTGATACCATAGAAAAAATTGTTTTAGAAAACGGCTATGATAAAAATTTGTCTAGCATTTTAATAAGTTTTTATAAATATATCTATAATAATCAATGGAGCGGTGCTTGTCATGCAATTTCAAGTGTATTATATGTAGTTTTAGTTGAAAATGGATATAAACCCGAAATATGTATTGGAGAAGTACAAAAAGATAATTACATATTTGATCATTCGTGGATTGAATTAGATGGGAAAATAATTGATATTGCCATAAGTCTGACTTTAGATGGAACATATATAAGCGCTCCTGTAATATTAGATATAAATATTGAAAAAAAAGAAAAAAGCAAAATCAAATACGGTGTAAATAGAAAGGGTATTGAAGGAGAAGCCCAATTGGTATCTCAATGTCCTTTTAGTTTATATATGGATATGTTTCCCTATAATGATAAAGGATTATGGGGAATAGTTAAGGAATTGCTAAACAAAGAAATAGACATACAGAAAATGAAAATAAAATATCAAGATATTAAAAGAAAAATTTACAATTAAATAAGGAGGTGCATTCTTGAAGAGTTTAAAAAAGTGGTGTTTTGAAAATAATTGTGTTTACATTTTAGAGCAATGGCTTGAAAAAGAGAATATGCCTTTAACACCAGAAAATATTTCGTATGGCAGTGAAAAAATAATAAAATGGGAATGCCAACAATGTCATTATAAGTGGGAAAGAAAATTAAATTTGACAACTAGTGGCAAAAGAGGTTGCCCTAAATGTGCGAAAAACATTCAAAAAACAAAAACACTAGAAACAAAAATTAGAAAGAATGGTTCTTTTGCAGAAAAATTTCCGGAATTATTACAATTTTGGGATACAAATAAAAATAATATATCGCCCTATAAAGTGACACCGAAATCCAATCAAAAAGTTTGGTGGATTTGTAAAGAATGTAAAGAATCATATTTTATGTCAGTTGGTTCAAAAGCAAATGGAAATGGATGTCCAAAATGCAAGTCAAAAAACAGAATTAAAACTTTAATTAAAAAAAATGGTAGTTTATTCGATAAAGCACCTTTTTTAGAAAAAGAATGGTTGTCAGAGAAAAATAATAATATTTCTATAAAAGATATTACTCCAAATTCAAACAAAAAGTATTATTGGAAATGTAGTACGTGCAATTACGAATGGCAAGCAAGTGCAAGCACAAGATTAAAAGGTCATGGTTGTCCTGTTTGTAGTGGTTTAATTGCTACAAAATCTAATAATTTAGCGGCCGTTGCTCCAGATTTAGCAAAAGAATGGCATCCAACAAAAAATGGCAATCTTAAACCAGAAGATGTTAAACCATATTCAGATAAAAAAGTTTGGTGGATTTGTAATAGAGGTCATGAATGGCAAGCAAGTGTTAGTAATAGATTTCAAGGAAGGAATTGTAAAAAATGTTCTAGCGAATTAAGAACATCTTTTCCAGAACAATGTTTTTTATACTATTTATCCAAATATTTTAAGGTTGATTCTCGAATTAAGATTAATGATTGGGAAATAGACATTTATCTTTGTGATTATTCAATTGCGATAGAATATGACGGAATAGCATATCATAATAGGTTAAATTTAAAGAACAGAGAAATTAGAAAGAATGATGCCCTTAAAAAAGCTGGAATATTCTTAATTAGAATTAAAGAAGATTATAAAATGCAAAAAATTGACAATGACGTAATTTATTTTAAAGTCGATCATAAATATAGTAATCTTGAATCAGCACTACAACTATTATTTAAATTATTATCAAAATATATTAGAATTGATTTTCATGATGTCAATTTTAATATAAACCGAGATAGACATGAAATATATAATAATTACATTTCTTATGAGAAAAAAAATAATTTTGAAAATAAATTTCCTGATTTAGTAAAATTTTGGAATTATGAAAAAAATAATAATTTGAAGCCAAGTATGTTTTCATATATGAGCAATAAAATTATTTGGTGGAAATGTCCTATTTGCAAAGGTGAATGGGAAGAAAGTATTATTAATGTTTCAAAAGGCAATAGATGTCCATATTGTTCAAACCATCGTGTATTAAAAGGATTTAATGATTTTGAAACTTTATATCCTGAATTAGCTAAAGAATGGAATTATAAAAAAAATCTAGAATTAAGACCATATAATTGTACTTCTGGTAGTAATAAAAAGGTTTGGTGGAGATGCTCAAATAATCATGAATGGAGAGCCACAATTGCAAGAAGAGTTAAAAATCCAGAGTGTCCATATTGTTCTGGAAAACATAAAATAATACCCCTAAAAAAGGAACAATGGATGAAAAAATATTCCTATGCAAAAAAATATTTTATAGAAAATGGCTCGCTTGATATACCAGCCAATTATATTACTAAAGATGGAATAAAATTAGGAAGTTGGATTAGAACTCAAAGAGTATGCTATAAAAACAATGATTTGACTGAAGAAAGAATCCAATTATTAGAATCTATTAATATGCTATGGAATGCTAAATTAGGTAGTAAGAAAAAGAATAAATAAATTAAGCAAATATATATTCCATAAATACTTAAAATGTGGTATATTATTAATAACAACGGAAGATTATATGTATTTCTTTCGTTATTGGAAAAGAGTTGTAGATAACTACGACACTTGCTCCAATTAAGCATGTTTAAACCTGGGTAATTTCTTAGGTTTTTTATTTTGAACGTATATAATGTTCAAATAAAGCGAACGTAAATAATTTATAACATATAATTAGAATTAAATTTAGCATTTTAGCAAATAACTTAGATGTATCCATGTCTATATAAAAAAATATTGCTTTTGTGTTATTTTATGTTACAATTAGTTCGCAAGAAAGAATTTTATCTAAATAATAATATTAAATATTTTGGAAAACAAATAGATAAGGAGTTGAGAAAAATGAAACATAATTATGAAACAATGAAGGCAGTAAATGTTGTATGTGGAATAATCATAGGTATTATTTTATTGGCAAGTTTTGTTAATAATGATAGTATTAGTGCGATGTTTGGTTTAGATGCCTTTGATTATGGTTTAAATTACGGATCAATTACTTATTTTATTGGTCATAATATTCTTTGGATAATACCTTTAATAATACTTATTAGAAATTTAATAATTATGAAAAATTTAAAAGGTAAAGAATAAAAACACTGATGCTTCTAATGTTTTATGAGAAAGTGTTAAATTAGAAAAAATAAGCAAATCAAAAATTTACTACTTGTTGTAACAAGCTAAAGATGGTGCAGATAAATATATATAAATTAAAAGAAAGGATATGATAATCTGAAAAAAGTTCAAGGTTTTCATTCCTATGTGTGCCTTGAACGAAGTGAAAGGAATGAAGCTTAAAATGAATAAAGACTTAGAAAATTACAAAGAAAAAACATTTGATGACATTAAGCATATTGATGATCTTGGAAATGAATACTGGGAAGCTAGAGAATTAATGACAGCACTCGAATATTCAAAATGGGAACACTTTGCTAAAGTTATAAATAAAGCTAAAATAAGTTGTAATTTAAGCGGTATAAACGTAGAGGAACATTTTCCCGTTAAAGGGAAAACGATAGCGATGCCAAACGGAGCAAGTAAAGAAGTAATTGACTATAAATTATCTAGATATGCCTGTTATCTAATTGTTCAAAACGCAAATCCAGTAAGACATAAATCCGTTGCTCTTGGTCAAACTTACTTTGCTGTTCAAACAAGAAAAATGGAAATAACAGAAGAAGAATATAATAAATTATCAGAAGACGAAAAGAGATTATACACTAGAATAAATATCAAAAGCAAAAACAAAATATTATTTGACACCGCTAAAAATGCTGGAGTACAAAATTATGGAAAATTTAACGATTATGGTTATAGGGGCTTATATGGTGGAGAGACAGCTAAAGATATAGCAAAAAGAAAAGGAATTGATTCAAGCAAACAAGAAATATTAGATTATATGGGAAGTACCGAACTAGCCGCAAATTTATTTAGAATAACACAAACAGATGAAGTTTTAAAAAATAATAGCATAAAAGGTGAAAAGAATGCTTGTAACACCCACCATATGGTGGGACAAGCAATCAGACAAACCATTTTAAAAGTTGGAGGAACAACTCCCGAAAAATTACCAACACCTGCAAAATCAATCCAACAGATAGAAAAGGAAGAATTAAAAAAATTAGATAGTAAATAATATTAAAATCGAAAATGATTAACGATATTTTACGATTACTGAATTTATATTTGAATGAGAAAATGGTATTAGAAAATTGAAAGATAAAAATACTAGAATAACAGATTTATTATAACAAACTGGTGATAGCATAGATTTATAGACACAAAAGTATGAGCAACACTAATCAACAACTATAAAACAGCAGAGAAATTACTTAAAAACCAGTCCATACTTAAAAATGTGTGACGATACTTTTTTTCGCAAATGGAAACAATATAAAATTTTTTCATTTTTCTAAAACTTCATTACTGTAACTTGTATGTGATTCACTCCAATAAGTATGTTTAAACCTAGGTATTTTCCTAGGTTTTTGCTTTATAATTATATATATTATTATAATTTAATATTTAATTTATTTTCGAGATAATTTCTTGATGTGATGTGCTTCCTAAATATTCTTTTGTGTAATTATTTGGAATAAATAGTTTATCATATTTTAATTCTAATATCTTTTTTACTGAATCATCTATTTCTTCCATTTTTATCGTTCCGTTTTTAATATTTTCTTTTATAATTTCTACTGTTTCTGTATCAAAATCTGCCATCAAAAGAATATCTACACCGGCATTTATAGCATTTACATATATTTCTTCTTCTGTATAATTTTTAGTTAATGCACCCATATTTAGGGCATCAGTAATCACTAGGCCATCAAACCCTAATTCTTCTTTTAATAATCCTGTTACAATTTCTTTTGATAAGGAAGCTGGTGTATTGTCATTTGTAATTTCTGGCACAGCTAGATGTCCAACCATGATTACATCAGCATCATTTTCAATCGCATCTATAAATGGTATTAGTTCTAATTCCATTAATTCTTCTTTTGTTTTCGTAATAATTGGTAATGTGTTATGAGAATCTTCTAAAGTATCTCCATGCCCTGGAAAATGTTTATAAACCGAAATAATTCCTGTGCTTTCTTGGCCTTTGGCAAATGATAAAGCCATATTTGAGACAAGAGAACTTGTAGTACCAAAGGAACGGTTACCAATAACCGTATTTTCCGGATTTGAATAAATATCTAGTACTGGAGCAAAATTCATGTTGATATCAAATACTCGAAGTTCTTCGCCAACCACCTGTCCTACTTCATAAGCTAAGTCTACATCATTTGTTAGTCCTAAATTATACATTGGTGGAATGATCGTTACTTCAGCATCACTTAATTCTTTTAATCTTTGAACTCTTCCGCCCTCTTGATCTATAGAAATAAACATAGGAATATCACTCGTACTTTTTATATCTTCTATTAATTTTTTTGTTTGTTCATAACTTTCAAAGTTTTCTGCAAAAAGAATGAATCCTCCTGGTTTTATTGTATTTAATTTATCAAGTAATTCTTCATCTACTTCTTTGCTATAATCTAATACCATTAGCATTTGCCCTATTTTTTCTTCAACACTCATGTTGCTTAATTTTTCTTCTACCCATAAATCTTTGGCATTTACTTCTTCACCAGATATATCAATTACATACTTTTTATCATCATCTAATAAAGTGGTAGATAAAATAATTGCTAGCAAAGATACTACTAGCAATAAGCATGATAAAAATTTCTTCAAATTATCACCTTCTATATTTTATTATACACAAAAAATTTTAAATTAGTAATTATCTACAACTATAACATATTTTTCTTTTTTAAAATGTAAGCGATTAAAAGTGATAATAATATGGAGACACTAATAATTAAAATGAAACTAAATGGAGAATCTCCAATAGATCCTAGCGGAACATTCATACCGATAAAAGATGCAATCATTGTTGGTATCGATACTACGATTGTGATTCCTGCTAAAAATTTCATGACATCATTTAGATTGTTAGAAATAATGGTAGCATACGTGTCTGTCATACTTGATAATATTTCTCGATAAATCGTTGCAGTTTCAATCGCTTGTTTTGTTTCAATTAAAGCATCTTCTAATTTTTCCGTGTCTTTATCCGTTATTTTAATAATGTTTCCCTTGGCTATTTTTTCTAATGCAATTTCATTTGCTTTTAGGGATGTAATAAAATAAACTAAGGTTTTTTCAATATTTAATAAGTTTACTAATTCTTTATTGTTCGTTGATTTTAATAAAACTTTTTCTCTACTATCAATGTATTCGTTAATGCCGGTTAGCTCTTTTTGATAAATGCCTGCTACCATCGTAAAAATTTGAAGAATAAAACTGGTTTTGTCTTTGGTATTAAAGTTTTCAATTTTAGTGTTTTTAAAATAATCTAAGAAAGGTTGATCGTTTAGAGAAAGAGTTACAATATAACCCTTTTCGCTTATGATTATTCCTAATGGGTTGGTTTTATATTTGTGTTTGTAATTGTTATCAGCAAGATATGGGGTATCTAGAATAATGACCGTTTCATCCATTTTATTTTGCACTCTAGGAAGTTCTTCTTCATCCAATAATTTTGTTAATATTTCTTGGTCTATTCCCGTCGTTTCAATTACTTTGTTTAATTCATCAGAAGTTGGATTAATTAAATCAATCCAACTTCCTTTATTTATCTCTTTGCTACTTACTAATTCTTCTTTTGCTATTTCATATACTTTTAACATTTTATTATCACCTCTTCTATTGTACCAAATCGCTTACGCGAAATCTATATTATTTCTTCGATTAAACAATTTTTCTAACAAATTTCTTATTA
>CALVQS010000055.1 GCA_944358165.1 uncultured Bacilli bacterium
TTGTAAAGTGGGTTTATTTACCCACTTTTTTATGTTATTATATATTAAGGTGGTAAAAATGGATAACGTACTAAAAAGAATAGAAGATTATGCTTTAGAAGAAATTATGGGAGAACGTTTTGCATCTTATGCAAAAGAAATTATTCAAGATAGAGCAATACCAGATGTACGTGACGGATTAAAACCGGTTCAAAGAAGAATTTTATTTGCCATGTATAAAGCTGGAAATACTTATGATAAAAAATACATAAAAAGTGCTGCAACTGTAGGTGACGTATTAGGTAAATACCATCCTCATGGAGATTCCAGTGTATATGATGCGATGGTAAGAATGAGTCAGTGGTGGAAACAAAACAATCCTTTAATTGATATGAAAGGAAATAACGGTTCCATGGATGGCGATCCTGCAGCAGCTTACCGTTATACCGAAGCAAGACTTGCCAAAATAAGCAATGAACTACTCGCAGATTTAGACAAAAATACAGTAAAATTTGCACCAAACTTTGATGATCGTTTGTTAGAACCAACGGTCCTACCTGCCAAATTTCCAAATTTATTAGTAAATGGTGCAATGGGTATTAGTGCCGGTTATGCAACCAACATTCCTCCCCATAATTTAGGTGAAGTAATTGATGCAACCATCAAAAGAATTGAAAGTCCAAATTGTTACTTAGATACCATTTTAGATATCATAAAAGGTCCTGATTTTCCAACGGGAGGAATTGCCTGTGGAATTGATGGAATTAGAGAAGCATTTAAAACCGGAAAAGGAAAAGTAATTGTTCGTTCAAAATATGAGATTGTAAAAGAAAAAGGAAAAACCAAAATTGTAATTAGTGAAATTCCTTATGATGTCAATAAAGCCTTACTTGTAAATAAAATTGATGGAATTAGAATTGATAAAAAAATCGATGGTATGAGTGAAGTTCGTGATGAATCTGACCGAGAAGGCTTAAGAATTGTAATTGACCTAAAAGCCGGTGCAAATCCAGATTTAATATTAGGATATTTATTAAAAAATACCGATTTACAAATATCTTATAACTATAACATGGTAACGATTGTAAACCGTGTTCCCAAAACTTTAGGAATTCTAGAAATCTTAGATGCTTATATTGCTCATCAAAGGGAAGTAATTCTAAAAAGAAGTGAATTTGACTTAGCAACCTATGAAAAAAGAATGCATATTGTGGAAGGTTTAATTAAATGTTTATCTATCTTAGATGAAGTAATTAAAGTAATACGTGCCAGTAAAAATAAAGCTGATGCCAAAAATAACTTAGTAAAAGAATTTACATTCACAATGGAGCAAGCGGAAGCAATTGTAACATTACAATTATATAGATTAACGAATACGGACGTTTTAGAACTAGAAGATGAAATGCGAAAACTTGCCAAATTAATTGAAGGCTTAAAAGCAATTATCAATGATGAAGAAGTATTAAAATATGTCATGAAAAAAGAATTAAAATTAATCAAAAAAGAATATGAAACTCCAAGAAAAACAAAAATTGAAGAACACGTAGAGGAAATTAAAATTGATGCAAAAGAAATGATTCCAAAAGAAAACATTATTGTGGTTGTAACGAACGAAGGTTATGTAAAAAGAGTAAGTGCAAAAAGCTATGCTCAATCAAACGAGGATACAACTCTAAAACCAGGCGATTATGTAACAGGACTATATGAATGTAGTACCCTAGATACATTAATTGCATTTACGAATTTAGGAAATTACTTATTTATTCCAACTTATAAAATACCTGAAGTGAAATGGAAAGAACTTGGAAAACACATCAATAATGTAATCATGATGTCAACGGGAGAAGAAATTGTAGCTTCTTTCATTTATAACAAAGAAGATACCTATATTCTAGCTTCCAAAAACGGTATGATCAAAAGAACAAAAGCAAGTGATTTTGAAGTAGCAAGATGTTCGAAACCAATGACTTCGATGAAATTAAAAGAAGGGGATACTTTAATTGATGTTAAAAAAGATAAAGGTAGTATCATTTTAATAACAGAAGTTGGATATTACTTAAACTATAAGAGTGAAGAAGTACCACTTGTTGGTTCTAAAGCATCTGGTGTGAAAGGAATTAACTTAAAAGAAGATGTTGTTAAAAATATGGTAAGCTTTGATGCATATGATGAATATTTAACGATTTTCACTGATAACAAAACCGCTAAAAGAATAAAATTAAGTGAACTAGAAACTCACAGTAGAGCAAAAAAAGGAAGTTTACTTCTAAAAAAGACCAAAACCGTTTCTTACAAAGTCTTAAATGCTCTTTTAACGAATTCGAAAGATTTAATTCTAACCAAAGCAGATAGCGAAATTAATATTTTCAAAAATAGTGATATTGCCATTATGGATTTAGCATCAACTGGATCAAATATTAGCAAATACAAATTAGAAGAAGCAAGTGTTGTTGCCAAAAAAGAAAAGATAAGTCAAGTAGAAGAAAAAGAAGAGACAAAAAAAGAAGAAAAGAAAGAACCTAAAAAATTATCAATGGAAGATTTCTTAGAAGACTTCAAGTTATAGAAGATTTTTCTTCTTTTTTTTATTTCCAAACATATAGTTGTAATGGTGATAATATGTCTAAAAAAGAAGAATTTAAGGTGTTTGCTAAAAATCATCCCGAACTCATTCGCAGTGTCCATGAAAAAGATGCTACCTGGCAAGAATTATACGAAATATATGATATTTATGGCGAAGATGACCGAGCTTGGAACAATTATTTCAAAAAAGCAAATTCCACATCTTTAAATAATTTTAGTGATATTATGAAAAAAATTGATATGGACTCCGTTCAAAAACACATTAACACTGCCCAAAAGGCATTAGGTTTAGTTCAAGAATTAACGGGAAAATCAGGAAATGTTCCTACTCCCAAAGGACCAGTAAACCCTCGTCCCATTAATAAATTTTTTGAGGATTAAATGCAAGTAAATGTTTTAATGGAGTTAAAAAAAGAGCCTAAAATGTTAGAATTACTAAAATACAATTCTTATTGGCTAAAAGAACTAAATCGTAACAGTACCAGTTTTAAAAAATTTAAAGATGAAATGAAACGGAAATATCACTTAAGAGCAACCGACAAAATAAGTGATGCCATTGATAACATCGATATTATTAGTAATGTATTAAATGCTCTAAAGTAGTTGATAAAGAAAAACTTATTTGTTATACTTAAAACAGGGGAGGGAATCTTATGAGAGAAGAAGTGGTAGTGCATAGTGGAAATGCTCATTATTATCCAAACTTTCAAAATCCAACGTTTCTTGCTGCTCAAAAGGAAGTGTTAAGAAAAGAATTGGTTTTACGGATAAAAATGGGTAATTTTGAAAAATTATATCCTATAATCAAAAATGCCAATTTAACAGAAAAAGAAACAGAAGAAGTTCTTATTAGTTGGTGGATGCTTGAAAGAGAAGATTTAATTGAAAATTATGCTCTAGCTTTACGAAAAAACAACTTAGAAGAAATTGCCAAAGAAGATTTAAGCAAAGAAAGTAAGCAAGTAGAAGGAATATCCAGATAAAAGGGATAGATACTTCTTCTTTTTTTTGTTATAATGAATGAGGTGGTAATATGCAAATTTTTATTCCAGATATTTATCAAAAAAGTATTTATGATATTGATTATAATAAATTAAAAAAGAAAGGAATTAAATGTTTATTATTTGATTTAGATAACACACTAGTTCCGGTAAACAATGATATTCCAACCAAAAAGGTAAAAGAATTATTTAATGTTTTAGAAAAAGATTTTAAAATTATTATCATATCCAACAGTGGTAAAAAAAGATTAACACCATTTAAAGAAGGATTAAATGTTGATGTATCTGCATCCAGTCATAAACCATTTAAGAAAAAATATTTAAAAATTATGAATCTTTATAAATTTGAATATTATGAAATGGCTGCTATAGGAGATCAACTTTTAACGGATATTTGTGGAGCCAACCGAATTGGCATTACTTCAATTTTAGTAAATCCAATCGGTGATTATGAAAAATGGTGTACCAAAATCAATCGTTTCTTAGAAAGTTTTATTTATCGAAAATTAAGAAAAAAGGGGTTATTAGAAAAAGGAGATTATTATGATTAAAAAATGTATTGGATGTGGAAGCGTCTTGCAAACAGAAGATGAATCTCTTAGAGGCTATACTCCAGATTTAAAAAAAGCCTATTGCAAACGTTGCTTTCGTCTAAAAAATTATGGCGAAAAAAAGATGGATGAAAAAATTGATGAAAAAAAGTTGTTAAATAAAGTAAATAAAACAAGGAGCATAGCTTTCTTTTTAATTGATTTTCTAAACATAAATAGAGAAACAATCGCTCTTTTTAACAAAATTAAAATATCAAAAGTCTTAGTAATTAGTAAAAGTGATCTTCTAAGAAAAGAAATGAAGCCAGAAAAAATAAAATTATGGTTACAGAAAACTTATCATGTAAAAGATAAAATTTTATTAATCAGCAACAAGCCAAACTTTAAATCAAACAATCCTTTAAAAGTGTTAATGGAAGAAGGAAAAAAGGAAGCTTATATTATGGGAATTACCAATGCTGGTAAAAGTACTTTACTAAATAAATTAATGAGGGAAAACAATCTTAAAAAGGAAATATTAACTTCCGATAAACCAAATACAACTCTAGATTTTATAAAAATAAGAATTGGCGAATATACGTTAATTGATACACCAGGATTTCCTTATGAAAATGATGATTTAGCTTTATTAAAAAAAGAAATGAAACCAACATCCCTTGTAATAAAACCAACAACAACTCTAGTAATTAATGATACACGCTTTTATTTTGAACAAGGAAACAAAATTGTTTTTTATGGCTCTACAAAGATTAATAGAGAATATAATAAAGAAAAAGAAAAATATCGTTATACCATTCCCAAAAATCATGATATAGTCTTACCAGGCATAGGCTTTTTAAATATCAAAGAACCATGTCAAATTTTAGCAAATAAAGAAGATTTAGAAATACGAATCGATAGTAGTGAGGATGAAGTATGAGTAAAATTCATATTATGAGTGAAGCTTTAGCCAACAAAATATCAGCTGGCGAAGTAGTAGAAAGATGCTCAAGTATTGTCAAAGAATTAGTAGAAAATAGCATTGATGCAAAAGCTACCGAAATAAAAATAGAACTTATAAAAGGCGGCTTAGATAGTATCAAAGTAACTGATAATGGTGTTGGAATGGACCGAGTGGATGCAAGGCTTGCTTTTGGCAGACACGCAACAAGTAAAATTCTAAGAGATGATGATTTATTTTTTATTAATACAATGGGATTTCGAGGAGAAGCGCTTCCATCGATTGCCAGTGTATCAGAAGTAAAATTAAAAACGAGTGATGGAACGGATTCTACTTATATCCATATTAAAGGTGGCGAAATCTTAGAGAATACTTCAGGAGACCTACGAGTGGGAACTCAGGTTGCTGTTACCAATCTTTTTTACAATACTCCAGCCCGTCTAAAGTATTTAAAATCCGAAAATACAGAAACTTACAATACTGTAAATTTAATTGAAAAACTAGCTTTAGCACATCCAGATATTAAATTTACTTTATTAAACAATGATAAAGTGATTGTTGCAACCAGTGGTTCAAATAATTTACTTAAAGCCATTCATGAAATATATGGGTTAAATATATCAAATAAAATGTTAGAGTTTCAAGCAAGCAACAACGATTTTGATATTTATGGTTATATTTGCAAACCAGAAATCTTACGTTCCAACAGAAACGATCTAAATGTTTTTGTAAATGACCGTGTAATTCGAAATGCTGAAATAAACAAAGCAATCAATGATGCTTATCATACCTATAAACCAGATGGAAAATATCCAGTAGTGGTTCTAAAAATTAATACGGATCCAACTCTAGTAGATGTAAATATTCATCCAACCAAGCAAGATGTTAAAATAAGTAAAATGCCAGAGTTATATGATTTAATTTTTACTACCATTAAAGACACACTATATAATAATTTATTAATTCCAAATGCCCTAAAAGAAGAAAGCGTAAATATTATTAAAGACAGTGTAATCGCAGATATTGTCTCATCAATGGCAAGTAAAGAAACGGAGCCTGTTCAAACAGAATTAAACTTTCAAGTAGAATTAAATGATAAAGCTCCCGAATTAAAGACAAGTGATCAACTAGTAGTAAACAAAGAAATGAAAAATATGGTATTATACCCAGTTGGCTTAGCTTTAGGAACCTACATTATTGCTCAAAACGAAGAAGGAATTTATTTAATTGACCAACACGCTGCCCAAGAAAGAGTAAATTACGAACGATACTTGAATGCTTTACGAAAAAAAGAGGTAACAACGACCTATCTATTAATTCCAATTACCATTGAATTATCTGCATCAGACTTCCTAACTTTAAAAGAAAATCTTCATATTTTAACAGATATGGGCTTTATCTTAGAAGAATTTGGTGTAAATACCTATATTGTAAAAGCTCATCCAACCTGGATTTTAACAGATTATGAAGAAGAAAGTATTCGCAAGATTATTGATTTAGTAATTGATATCAAAGATAAATTTGATCCAATTAAATTTAACGATCATCTAGCAGCCACTCTAGCTTGTAAAATGAGTATTAAAGCAAATATGCGAATTAGCCATGAAGCCCAACAAGAGCTATTAAATGAACTTGTTATGTGTGATAATCCTTATAATTGTCCTCATGGAAGACCAACCATTATTAAATTTAGCATATACGATTTAGAACGCATGTTTAAAAGAGTCATGAATTGACAAGTAAGTAAGTTTGTGTTAGACTATCTTTCTAGTTGGAGGAGAAAATATGTCAGAAACATGGATTGGCTATGATGGAAAAAACTATTCCAGTAAAAAAGAAAAAATAAAAGCAGACTTAGCTTATGTTGCAAATTTAGAAAAATTAGGAAAAAAGACATTTTATGGAATGG
Source organism: uncultured Bacilli bacterium (assembly GCA_944358165.1). Classification (GTDB taxonomy): domain Bacteria; phylum Bacillota_I; class Bacilli_A; order RF39; family UBA660; genus Caccenecus. The sequence continues at coordinate 6,964 of CALVQS010000055.1, forward strand.
ACGGAAATCTTTATTTTGATGAAAAGACATATCTGCTTGCAAATCAAAAATACTTAGAAGAAACAAAAGAATCTTCCTTAAAAAGATAAAATCTCAGAACATTTACTTGTAGTAAAGTAAATGTTTTTTCTTGTATAATAGGAAAGTCATACTTAAAATTTTAAACATCAAATATACGAACTTATGTCGAAGCTAGCTCATAAGACATGA
>CALVQS010000056.1 GCA_944358165.1 uncultured Bacilli bacterium
TTTTCCTCCTAACAATAAAAAAATTCCAGAACATTGGGACGAAAACTTTTCCGTGGTACCACCCAACTTCTAGAATTATCTAGCACTCATTCGTTTATAGCACGACTTACTATTAAAACTCCTAAGTTTGAAATTCATAACTTTCTTTATCTAAAAGTAATTTCAGCCTTGTTACTTTTTCTCTTTTCGAAGAACTTAAAGTTATTACTTAAAACTTAATCAACGTTTATGAAATAATTTTAGCACTATCTTTTCAAAAATTCAATCTTAAATTGCTTGTATTTATTCTAAAATTGAGATATACTTAATTTAGTAGAGCATTAGGTCTAAATGCCTACTTGTGTTTGTAGACATTAACCGTTATATTGTTTTTTACAATAATAATGGTTGATGCCTTTTTATTATGGCTAAAAAGCCTTTTTATCAAAGTAAACTCTTCTCAACTTAACTAAATCAAACTCCTTTCTATCAACCAAAACCCTAAAAGGAGGTAAGGCAATAGAAATTTGTCTTTTTTAGTTTATGTAGAAAGTTTAGTTATGTAGAAAGTTAAAGAAAAAGCCTTGAAAAATAAGACTTTTCTATTAAAAACTTTCTACATAAAGAATATTATGTAGAATTCTACATAATTTAGTAGACATCAAACCCAATGCTCAAGTATTTATTATGAGGTATAACTCATTAAAAATCAAGGAAAACAGTTCGACAAAATCTGCATTAAATTCGACATAGCATTTTTTTGTTTATCTTGATTTAAAGAACCCAAAGAATTCTTTTAAATAATCATTATCTAAATTATTTTCACTTAAATAAAATAATTCTTGTGCTCTTTCTTTTGATATTTGTTCTCTTGATATTTCTATCTTATCACTTTTAATCCATAGGTGATATTTGCTATAAGTTTCTTCATTTTTTCCAATCATAATTCCTGAAGTATCAATAATTCCTGCATTCATTCCTGCATAATATTTTAATATTTCTTTAAATAAAGGATTTGCAAAAACAACTTTCGGTTCCACTATATTTCTTTTTAAAGCCTCTAGTATATTTATTTTTTGAAAATTTGGATCAGTAATTGTCCATACTTTTTTTAATTCATTTAAACTCATTGGTCTTGTAAAGGAATATTGTTCCTTGTCTGGTCTTGTTAATTGTTCTAATTTCATTTCACTTAATATTCGTTGCTTATTTAATTCCATATAATACTTGTTAAAATTTTGATAAAAGAATAAAGCTAATTCTTCAGGAATATAAAATAAAGTGCTAAAATCTTTTAATATTTCTTTCATTTTATCGGGATTTTCTTTTGAACGGTATTCTTCATCATAACAATAAATATCTACTGTATAATCTGTAATAAAACCTTGATTTAATTTTTCTTTGGTTATTTTTACAATTGATTCTTTTTCCTTTTTTATAAAATCAATTATCGTAATCATTCTTCCATTTGTTATTTTGACTTTTGCATTGTAAATATTATTTTCCTCGCTAATATGAATATCTATCAATTTATTAAAATAAAGAAGTGCCATTTTTAATAAGTCATGTGATGAATTTAGAGTGGTAAAATATTTGGAAAGTCCTGGTTCTATTTTTAATAAAGTTTCATAAATCCAGGATCTAATTGCTATTTTTTTAGGCAATAGAAAATCTAAATCAATTTTATTACATAGTGCTTGAAAAAAGGTATCTTCTAATAATACTCTTGGCAAAGATGATAAAGCCAGATTTAAGATTGTTTCATTCATACTATCCCTCTTGATTGCTTATTTTAACATGTTTTTGAAACGAAAAAAAGAACTAAATTAATAGTTCTCTTTCTTAAGCTCCATAAAGCTTTGTGGATGAGCACATACTGGACATACTTTTGGTGCTTCTTTACCAACATAAATGTGTCCACAGTTGCGACAAATCCATACAACTTCTTCACCACGAGCAAATACTAGATGGTCATCTATGTTACCAACTAATTTTAAATATCTTTCTTCGTGATGTTTTTCTATAGCTGCTACCCCTTCAAAAAGATTAGCAATGCGGTCAAAACCTTCTTCTCTTGCTACTTCAGCAAATTCTTTGTACATTTCTGTCCATTCATAATTTTCACCTTCAGCAGCATCATGTAAGTTTGTTAAAGTATCTGGAATTTTACCTCCATGTAATTCTTTAAACCACATTTTTGCATGTTCTTTTTCATTGTTAGCAGTTTCTTCAAAAATAGCTGCGATTTGTTCATATCCATCTTTCTTTGCTTGTGATGCATAGTAAGTATATTTGTTTCTTGCTTGTGATTCACCAGCAAAAGCAGCCATTAAATTTGCTTCTGTTCTTGAACCTTTTAATTCCATAATCATTACCTCCGTCTAATATTATAGCGAATTTCCTTATAAAAGTAAATAAAGAAAAAAGGCATTTACATTAAATTTGTTTTCATTTATAATAAGGACTAATTAGGAGTCTGCTATGAAAGATTTGTATGCTGTATTTCATGTTCCTTATAAGGCTTCTTTGTTAGAAATTACAAAGGCTTATTTTAATCAATGTTTGAAGAATCCATCTTTTTGTTTTTATTATACGAAAATATTTAAGATTTTAGCTTGTACACCCTATAAAATGATGTATGATTCTTTATTTTTTCAAATTGATATTCGAACTATGACATTTTTTCAAGTCTCTTTAAGTGAAGAAGAAGAATACGAACTTGCTCATGTTATTGCTTTACTTGAATATTTTATGGATCTTGTTTATGATTCTAAATATTTTTATCAACATTCAAACTATTTAAATGAACTGGATAGTTGGTATAATGAACTTGTTTCGATTATTGATGATTTAAAAAGACAAATTAAAAGTTTTTATTTAAGTTAAAAAGAATGCCTTATTTAAGCATTCTTGTCATTAATTAGAGGATCATCAAATTCATCATTTGTATATACCTCAACAGATGGGTGAACCTCTATTTTTTTTGTTTCTTTAATAGGAGCGATTGGTTTTACTTTTTTGGTGTCTTTATCTTTGTTTGTGTTTATATCCACTAAATAGCCAATTAAAGCAAAAATTAAGATTAAAGAAATTACTAAAAACCAAATATAATTATTTAATAAAAATTCAATTAATGTATCCACTTGAAACCTCCTATTTTTATTTTATGCATTTTTATTAGGAAATACTTATACTTCCACTTGTAGGTACAATATGAATCCAGGTGTTGCCATCATTTACAGTGATTTCATTACCCGATTCATCACGATAAACAGTTTGGCTAGAACGTGAATCCTTTTCCCAGGTAATTGGGATTACTTTTCCTTCAGTAATAAAATAGCCTTCACCTGTACCAATATTGTCTAAGTCTTGACGTCCTTTGTTATCTCCAGCGATTGTGGTATTTCCAACTTTATAAGCAATAATATTTTTTACGGTGTATTGCTCTTTTGTTTCATAATCGGTGTGAGCTTTGTCATTTACAAATTGTTTGTATACTTTGGTCTCGCTATCATATACATAATTTGTAGTTGAACTTCCAGAATATTTAATATCAATTTCGGTTGCGTCTTCACTATTTTCTAATTCAACTGATGTTGCACTATAATTTAGCAATAAATCTTTATTTGTCTCTTTTCGGTATCCTAAACGATCTACTAGATTTGCTAATTCTTTTAGATTGGTAAAAGCTTTATGTTCTGTACTTACACCACTAATATTTTGTCTAAAGAAATAAGGAGAACCATAGGTTAAGCCATTTAAGTTATCAATATCTAGACTTGCTATATCACTTTGGGCTTGTGGAGACCATCCCCAGTGAACGTAATAAGCATCATTTTCTAATACATAATCAATGTAATAATGTCTTGCACTACGAACGTTTCCCACTACTTCATTTGTTTTATCTTTAAATAATGCTAGATATCTGGTAATTCCCCCTTCGACAATAATTTCGTATACTAAATAAGCATCTTGTAAGCCAGTATGATATGGTCTTGCTGCACCAATATTATTAATCATTACAGCATATGGTCTTGATGTGCTATTTAAATCGACAACTTTTACGGTTTCTTCTGGGGCTTCTGGAGTTTCTTCCTTATTTGTGTTTTTCGGTTCTTCTTCCTTATCTTTCGTTAATAATAAAGCGGTTGTGGTAATTCCAGCGATTAGGAAAATTCCTACTATGATTATAATTATTAGATTTTTCTTTTTTAATTTAAGTTTCATACTGCACCTCTATTTTCGTAATTTAAGTATAGCACAAAATTTTGCCTTTGAATAGTGTTTAAGACATAATAAAAGACATCAACCATTATATTCTATGTATCAGATTCATGTCTTTTTCTTATTTTATCTTGTCATATAAACAACTGCTTCGGCTCCTTCACTTGCCGCATTTACTATTTGATAGATGTCTTTTTTCGTTACATCACCACTTGCATATACTCCTTTAATATTGGTTTCATGATTTTCATTTACAAGTATGTAACCATCTTCCATTTTAATGTCCGTATTTTCCAAAAAGTCTGTATTAGGAATAAATCCAACATAAATAAAAATTCCTTTTACATCAATTTCTTTTCCATCTTTTAAAATAATTCCTTTTAAAGTGTCATCTTCTATTTTTAATTTTGTTACTTCATTCTTTAATATTAGTTCAATATTTTTTCTCTTTTTTACTTCTTCAATTAAAATGTCTTCGCCCCTGAATTCTTCTCTTCTGTGGATAAGATAGATTTTATTCACAATATTTGATAAATAAAGAGCTTCACTTAAGGCTGAGGAACCTCCTCCAATTACAGCAATATCACTATTTTTGTACAGAGCACCATCACATAAAGCACAAGTGCTGATGCCTTTTCCTAAAAATTCTTCTTCACGCTCTAGGCCTAATCTTTTGGGACGCCTGCCACTTGCTATCAGTAAGTTTTTCGCTTCATAAACATTTTTAGTTGTCTTTACTTTTTTGCTATCATCTATGATAACGTCTGTTACTTTCTCTAATTTGTACTCAATCCCCAGTTTATTTACTTCTTCAAATAGATTGTAAGCAAAATCTGGACCTGATATTCTATTTATTCCTGGATAATTTTCAATTTCACTAATTTGATTCACTGTTCCTCCGGGAGCACTTCCTTCTAATAAAAGAACTTTCATACCAGCTCGTTTGGCATAAATACTGGCACTAATACCAGAAATACCCATACCAATAATGATTAAATCATACATTATTTTTCCTCCTTTTTAATCACTCTTTTCGCATTGATATCATTATATAAATTTTCGTATTTTCCTTTTCTACTTAAATAAATTAAATAAACTAAACCAGTAATAAATAAAATAATGGAAATAATTTGAGCTACTTTAAAGCCACCTAGCATTAGAGAATCGGTGCGCCATGCTTCAATAAAGAATCTACCAAAGCTATACCACATTAAATATATACTTGTTGTTGCTCCTATTTTAATATATTTCATTCTTCTTACAATTAATAATACAACAAATCCAAGTAAACACCATAAAGATTCAAAATAGAAAGTTGGTAAATAATAAATGCCACCAATATTCATTCCATCAATAATAAATTCCGGAATAAATAAATCTTTTAATTGACTATATGATAGAGCAATTCCATGAGCTTCTCCATTAAAAAAGTTCCCCCATCTTCCAATCGCTTGAGCTAAAATTAAACTTGGTACAGCCATATCTAATAACTTTAAAAAATTAAGATGATATTTTTTGGCAAAAAATAGTACCGTTAAAACACCTGCGAGTATTCCACCATGGATGGCAAGGCCACCATTCCATATTGCAAATATTTCTAAAAGATCGTTACGATAATAGGAAAAGTTGAAGATTACATAATAAAGTCTTGCACCAATAATTCCCATAATAATTGCCCAAAAACATATGTTAAAAATTAAATCCTTGGGATACTTAAATCTCTTTATCTCTTTGTCTAGTAAGATTAATCCTAAAATTATTCCAATTAAAATTAAGATGGAATACCAATGAATCTCTATTCCAAATAAACTAAACATAACTGGGTTCATAATATTTCCTCATTTCTAAAATTATTATACACTATTTTTTCTTTTCCTAAAAGATGGAACTCCGCTTTTGCCAAAGGTTTCCCATAATAAGCCTATGATTACTACTAGCATAAGTATGGAAAAAATCCATAATGGCATCCGCTTGAGGCCAAATAAATATACTGAATATCCAGCTAGACTTGATAGGTTAATAATGATGGGAATATATATTTTCTTTTTATAAATAAAATACCAAATAACGGATAATACATCTGCTGCAAACATATACCTTTCATGCATAAAGGGGAGAAAATAAACTGCAATTAAGATACTTAGTAAACCTAAATTTATGATTTCTTTTTGGCTAATCTCTTTTTTTCTTTTTATAAAGTAAATTAATAAAATCAGGAAGAATAGACCAGTTATGAAAATTAAGATATGACCTATTGCTTTTATATTCGGAAGAAGTTCAAAAATATTGGCTAAATTTCTTTTTAAATAAACTGAATAATCTGTTGTTTGTTCCAGATAGGTTGTAAAACAATTAATCACTGGCATACCCATTAATATTACTGGTAAACACATTAAAATGTTACCTAAAGGAATTAGTAGAAAATTAAAAATGGAAAACTTTTTGTTTACAAAATAAAGAATAATATATAATGGTAATATAAAGATAAATTGAAGTTTAAAACTGAAAGATATTCCTAAAGCTAAGAAAGATAAAGGATATTTTTCTTCTAATAATAAATAAAGTGATAATAATATAAAAGTGGTGTAAATGCTATCGCATTGAGCCCACATACTATCGTTTAAAATAACCGTTGGTAATAATAAAATGATAATCCAAGATAGATAAGAATACTTTTGATTGTTTAGTTTTTTTACAATTAAATATCCAATAAAACCCATTAGAAGATCAAAGACTACAGATAGCATTTTGATTTTTATTAAGGTTGCTCCAGGTATTAGGGTAAGTAAATATAATAAAATTAAATATTATCAGAGATCTCTGATAATATTTGTTATCATAGATTTTATATTATCAGGGAAAATTAAAGGAATCCTTA
>CALVQS010000057.1 GCA_944358165.1 uncultured Bacilli bacterium
TTCTTTTCTGCCGCTGCTAATTGCAATCTTGATCGCCAAGGTCGCATAAATATTACTTCCCAACAGGCCATTTACGCTGGTTTAGATAAGGAATGTGTCATAATCGGCGCAAATGACCGCATTGAAATTTGGTCTAAAGAGTCTTGGGACAAATTTAATGAAGAATATAGTGATACTCTAGAAAGTGTTGCTGAAAACTTATTTAATGGAGAGTAAAATGAAACATTATAGTGTTATGCTACAAGCTGCGATTAAAGGATTGAATGTAAAAGATGACGGCATATACGTAGATGCCACACTAGGATATGCAGGTCACAGCAGTGAAATTTTAAAAAGAATAAAAACGGGAAAACTTTTCGCCTTTGATGCGGATAGCGAAGCGATAAACTATTCGCGTCATTTGTTAAGTGAAATTTCTTCTAATTTTAAAATCATTCATTCTAATTTTTTCTATTTAAAGGAAAAGCTAGAAGAAGAGGGGGCATCAGAAGTTGACGGATTCTTATTTGATTTAGGCTTATCAAGTCCAGAAATTGATAATGAAGAACGTGGTTTTAGCTTTATGAAAGACGGCTTACTTGATATGCGTATGGATCAAAGCAAAGACTTTAGTGCAAAAACAATCGTAAATACTTACAAAGAAGAAGATTTATTGAAACTCTTTTATGAGTATGCCGAAGAGAAAAGAAGCAAAGAAATCGTAAAAGAAATTATAAAATATCGAAAAGCAAAGGAAATAACCCACACATTAGAATTAGTAGAAATTATTAAAAATGGTGTTGGTGCCAATTATTTTTACAAGCACCACCCTGAACGTACCATTTTTCAAGCATTGCGAATTGAAGTAAATGGGGAATTAAAAGCCATTGAAAAAGCTTTACCAGAAGCGATCAAAATGCTAAAGAAAGGTGGAAGAATTTGTGTGATTACTTTTCATTCTCTAGAAGATCGATTAGTAAAGCAAATTTTCAAAAAATACAGTGAAGTTGATGAAATTTTTAAAGGAATGCCAGACATCCCAGAAGAATACAAACCTTTAATTAAATTAATAAATAAAAAGCCACTAACTCCAACAGAAGAGGAAATAAAAGAAAATAGTCGGAGTAAAAGTGCAAAACTAAGAATAGTAGAAAGGATATAATATGAGAACAAAAAGAGTAAAAAGGATTAAACTATTAAAAGGAGAGAAAATGATGGCAGTCTTAGTTATTTTTCTAAGTCTCGTTGTTATGCCTACATCTTGGGTTTATACTAAAGCTCTTTTATCAGAAACAAGTATTGAATTAGAGCAAATAAATAGCAAAATTGATTCTCAAAATGATACCAATGAAGCTTTAAGCATGCAAATTGATGAATTAGCAAGCATTGAAAACATTCAAAGTATTGCAAGCGATAGTGGTTTGTCGTATAATAATAGTAATATTAAGAATATAAGCGAATAGGAAGTGAAATATGAAAGCAAAAAGATCACGTGTAAAAGTAAATAAAATTTTTATCGTGCTCTTTTTTTGTGCATTTTTTTGTGCAATCGTAAAATTATCCTATGTTGCTTTAAGTCCGGTAGTAGATGGAACCAATTTAACAGAGTTTGTATCCATGCGGAACACTACCAAAGAAACCTTACATGCCTCTCGTGGTAATATTTTAGATGTAAATGGTGAGGTTTTAGCCAAAAATGTAAATTCTTATACTTTAGTAGCATATCTAAGTGAGGAAAGAACGACAGATCCAGATAACCCTGAGCATGTTGTCGATAAAGAAAAAACAGCCAAAGCTTTATCCGAAGTTTTAGGTATGGATTATGAATATGCTTTATCAAGATTAAATGTAGAAGGGGCCTACCAAGTTGAATTTGGTACAGCTGGAAAAGATCTAAGCGAAAATAAAAAAGCAGAAATTGAAGCTCTTGATTTAGATGGAATTGGTTTTATCAGTGGAAGTAAAAGATATTATAAGCAAGGTTCCGCAGCTTCCTATTTAATTGGTTATGCGAGAATGAATGAACTAGGCGAAATTGTTGGTGAAATGGGAATTGAATCTTATTTCAATGAAGAATTAAAAGGTACTGATGGCGAAACCATGTATCAAAAAGATGCTTATGGTTATCAAATGGGAGAAGCTTTTTATACGATTGATCCCGTAAGTGGTAGTGATATTTATTTAACTCTTGATTCACAAATTCAATTAATACTAGAAGATGCTATGGCAAAACTTGAAGAAAATAATGAGTTTGCTTGGGCAACTTTTACGGTAATGGATGCAAATACGGGAGCGATTGTTGGAAGTGCATCAAGTCCTGATTTTAATCCCAACACGTTAGAAGGATTAACCAATTATGTCAATCCTTTAGTAGGATACACCTATGAGCCAGGTTCTACTATGAAAATATTCTCATGGTTAGCAGCAATGGAAAATGGTGTTTATGATGGTGAAGAAGAATTCATGTCTGGTTCTATTGAAGTAGGTGGAGCAACGATTTATGACTTTAACAATGCTGGGTGGGGTATGATTAATTATGATACCGGTTTTGCCTATTCATCAAACGTTGGCGCAACCAATTTAGCATTAAAAATAGAAGAAAAACAAAAAGGAGCATTAAAAGATTTTTATGAATCTCTAGGCTTTGGCTCTAAAACGGGAATCGAACTACCAGGCGAAGAAAGTGGTGTTTTAAGACTTACTTATGCATCCGAAATAGCAACGGCCTCTTTCGGTCAAGGTATTACCACGACACCAATTCAAACTCTTCAAGCTTTAAGTATATTAACGAATGATGGCGTTATGTTAAAACCATATATTGTAGATAAAATAGTGGATGAAAATGGTAATGTTACTTATGAAGGAAAAAGGACAGAATTAGGCAGGAAAGTATCAAGTGATTCTGTAAAAAAAGTTTATAATTTAATGTATGATGTAGTATATAATGGTTTATCTACTACTTGGCAACCAAACAATGTTACTTTAGCAGGAAAAACCGGTACTGCTCAAATTGCTAGTCCAAATGGAGGATATTTAACTGGAAGTACCAATTATATTCGTTCTTTTGCAGGTATTTTCCCATATGAAGATCCAGAATATATTGTCTATATTTCGGTAAAGCAAATTGATGGAGGAGCATCAGCTGTAGCAAGCATTCTAACAGATGCTGTAGAAAGCATTGCAAATTATGCTAATATCACCAATACAGAATCGGATGTAGATTTATCAAAAATTATTAATTTAAGCAATTACATGAGTAGTGATGTAGAAACAACTACTTCTGAATTAGAAAAATTAAATTTAAAAGTCATAACCATTGGAAACGGTAAAACTATTATCAATCAATATCCATTAAAAAACACCAAAGTTCTTGCTGGAAGTAAAATATTCCTTTTAACAAACGGTACAGAATATACCATGCCAGATATAAAAGGATGGAGTAGCAGTGAAGTGATGAATTTCTGTAATTTAATAGGTTTAAATTATAGTTTTAAAGGCTTTGGTGTAGTAAGTGAATTTAACTTACCTATTGGTGAAGTAATTGATTTATCAAAAACACTAGAAGTAACCTTAACAACCGAATAATAATAAAAAAATAACCCATACTAAAAATGGGTGAAGAATTTTGAAAGAAGAAAATGGTTATAATAGAGGATACACACAAACAGAGAGTAACCTAGATTATTTAAAATACGGTTTACTAAATGAATATGGCCTAAATCTAGATCGAACAAATAAATGTTATAAAGAGGAAGATATTATTAAAAGGAAATGCAACATCAAAAAAAATGGTGGCAAATAGCCATTATTTTTTTAGTTTAGTATATCGAACTTTTGTACTTGCAAAAAAGCTTGCATTATGAGATAATTACATTAGGAGTGAGGAATAAAAAAAGTAGAGAGAGGAAGAATGAAACCAGAAGTAACAGAAGAAAATAAAAAAACAATTGAAAATATTTTGCAAGATGTCTGCACAATTATTGATGAGTCTAAAAACTATGCTTATAAAGCAGTAAACAATGCACTAGTTAAAAGAAATTGGCTAATTGGTAAAAGAATAGCCGAAGAAGAATTAAAAGGGAGAAAAAGGGCTGATTATGGAGAAGAAGTTATAAAAGAATTATCCAAAAGCTTAACTAAAATTTACGGAAAAGGTTTTGACATGAGTAATTTATATCGCTTTTTAAATTTTTATAAATACTTTCCTCAGATTTTTGACGCACTGCGTCAAAATTTTCAAATACTTACATGGACTCACTATCGTATTCTATTGCAAGAACCAGATAAAAATGCCAGAAACTGGTATGAAAAAGAAGCATTAGAACAAACCTGGAGTTATAGAACATTACAAAGAAATATAGAAACTCAATACTATTATCGTCTGTTAAAATCACAAAAGAAGGAACCAGTTATAAATGAAATGTTAGAAAACAATAAAAATAATCAAAAGTTAGATAAATTAGAATTTGTAAAAAATCCAGTAATCGCTGAATTTCTAGGTTACTCTTTAGACAGTTCTTATACTGAAACAGAATTAGAAACAAAGATTATTAATAACTTACAAAAATTTATGATCGAATTAGGAAAAGGTTACGCTTTCGTAGGAAGACAAGTTCTAATTAGAACAGCAAAAGAAGATTACTATATTGATTTAGTATTTTATAATTTTATTTTAAAATGCTTTATTTTAATTGATTTAAAAATTAAGAAAATAACTCATCAAGATGTAGGACAAATGGATATGTACGTGAGAATGTATGATGAATTAAAGAAAAGAGAAGATGATAATCCGACGATTGGAATTCTTTTATGTAGTGAAACAGATGAAGATATAGCAAGATTTTCAGTCTTAAAAGGTAATGAACAACTATTTGCTACAAAATACAAATTATACAACAGAAGAAGAATTAAAAGCAGAAATTAATTATCAAAAAGCAATGCTAGAAATAGAAAACATAAAATAAATTGTCAATATTGCATGACAATTAAAGACTATTTTTTATCATTTAAAATGCTTTTTGGATAAGGTTTTCTCTCATCCGTTAAACACAACAAATAATCAATACTTGTATCATAATAAGATGCAAGTTTTTTTAATATATCAGTAGGAATATCATTCGTTTCAACTTCATATTTTGAATACCCAGTTTGAGACATATTTAAAACTTTAGCAATATCTTTCTGAAGTAAATCACGGTCTTCTCTTAAATCTCTTAATCTATTCATGTTTATCATTCCTTATAAAACAAACTTTATCATAATCTAATTTAGAGTATTGACATTTAGTCTAAAATGGGTTAAACTATTAATATAAGCTAAAATAGGTTATAAATAGTATAACTTTAATATATGCATAAATAAATGAAGCTATACATCATGGAAGGGTGAAGATATGAATTTAGAGTTAAAAAAAAGGAGTCGTTTAAAAAGAAATATCATAATCGGACTGGCATCTATAGCAGTACTTGCTGGAGCTTTTACACTAACTCATAATAAGTATGAAACAACTGAAAGTGTTGAAGTAGCTAACGATAAGATAAATTATGAACTAGCAGATAAAAACTTAATTGGAGTTTACCTCCAAGATGGAGATAACTACACCAAAAGTGATACGATCCCAGAATCAGGATATGAATTAAATGAGGAGGAAAGCTATTGCAAAGTAAACGATGAAGTAGATAACAACATCAGCATAACCTATGACACTAATTCAAAAACACTAAGCATCACTCCAATGACAACGAAAGGAACAAAATGTTATCTGTATTTTGATGAGCAAAGAACTCTATTAAAAGATGCAATATTAGCAAACTCAAAGAGAGGAACAGGAACACCAGATTTTAACAAGACAAGCTGTACCAATGGCAGTAATATTGGAGAAGATGCTAATGGCAACTGTGGAGAACAAACAGTCGGCTTGTATGAAGAGACAACCAATAAGGGAACAACGTATTATTATAGAGGAGATGTAGAAGATAACTACCTAGTATTTGCAGGATTTTATTGGCGAATTATAAGAATAAACAAAGATGGAAGCATTCGAATCATCTATAGTGGTGAGAAATCAGAAGTAGATGCAGCAGGAAAAGAGAAAGTATTAGCAAATGGGTATAATGATGGAAGTACAATGTATACACAAATAGCAGTAAATGACAGTGGCACAAAAACCAGTGCATATAATAGTAGTTATAATCATAGTGAGTATGTAGGATATACCTATGTAGAAAGATATCAAAGACCAAGTGATAGTCCAGATACAGAACCAACATCAAGTACTATAAAGGGAGTATTAGACACATGGTATGGAGAGAATTTACAAGAATACGATAGCTATATAGATGGAAATGCCGGATTCTGTAATGATCGAGATATGGCAAGTGAATCTTCATGGAGTAGCCAACCAAGTAGTAACATAGATTACAAAGCATCTGAAAGAATAGAGACTACTTATGAGCCAACATATGAATGTAAAAATGCAAATGACTTGTATCAAACGAAAATAGGACTCATTACGGCAGATGAAGTAGCATATGCAGGAGGAAAATATGTAACAAGTAATTATGGATATTACTTGTACACAGGAAACGCTTATTGGACTATGTCTCCGCATCGCTTTGGCTACAATTATGCTGAAGTATACGTTGTGTATGCAAATGGCGTCTACATCGACTGGGTGAATAGCGACTATGGTGTGCGTCCAGTAATTAATCTGAATGCAGATGTAACAATAACAGGAGGAGTGGGCACGTTGCAAGTGCCTTACGTTGTAAACTGATTGTAAAGTGGGTTTATTTACCCACTTTTTTATGTTATTATATATTAAGGTGGTAAAAATGGATAACGTACTAAAAA